>CAJBHE010000017.1 GCA_903952885.1 uncultured Burkholderiales bacterium | reverse complement strand
GTGGTCTTGCCGTTGCTACCTGTGACGGCGATAACGGGCAAGTTGAACTGACCGCGCCAACCTTTGGCCAACTGTCCCAGCGCAACGCGCGTATTTGGCACTTGCACGCCAGCCAAATTGGCAACCTCTAAACCGTGGTGTGCCAAAGCAACACTGACACCACTGGCAGCCACTTGCGGTAAGAAGTCATTGGCATCAAATCGCTCGCCTTTCAAAGCCACAAACAAGTCGCCCGCTCGACAGGTTCGGCTGTCGGTATTGATCCGTTGGACGGTCAAAGCCGCGTCACCATGCAACTGCGCAGGCTTAAGCCAATGACTGATTTGCATCAAGCTGAGGCTCATATCAGACATGCGCCCTCCCTTTTTCAGCGCGATGTTGCAAAGCTTCACGAGCTAGCTGCACATCGCTGAACGGATGTTTGACACCTGAAATTTCTTGGTAGTCCTCGTGACCTTTACCAGCCACCAACACCACGTCTTGACTGCGTGCATGTTGCACGGTTTGTGCAATAGCTTGGGCGCGGTCGGCCATCACGATGGCCTTCGACGCATGTTGCAAGCCAGCGAGCATGTGGTTCAAGATAGTTTGCGGGTCTTCGCTGCGTGGGTTGTCGCTGGTCAGCACCACGTGCTGTGCATGTTGCTCAGCCGCTGCCGCCATCAAAGGGCGCTTGGCTGGATCGCGGTCACCGCCGCAGCCCAACACACAGGTCAATTCGCCACCGCGTGACTTGGCCAAGGGCAGCAAAGCTTGCACCGCTTGTGCCACCGCATCGGGCGTATGCGCGTAGTCAATCACCACCAAAGGTTCACCCGCTTTACCGACGGTTTGCATGCGGCCTGGCACTGCGGGCAACACGCGACAGGCTTGCACCGCATCGGCCAAGCTGTAACCCAACGCACGCAGGCAAGCGATAACGCCCAACACATTGCTCACGTTGTAGTGGCCGACCAGTTGCGTCTCGAGCGCGTGAACTTCATCACCCTCGACCACGTCAAAGTACAAGCCCATGTCACCTTGCTGGATGTGGCGTGCCACGATGTGTTGTGCAGATGTGTCTTTATTTGTATTTGCGCCTGTCTTCGTGTGTAAACCAAGGCCTGGTTGATATTCACACGACACCGTCCAAACATCTACATCACCACGCGCTTGCAACTGAGCAGCCAAGGCAGCGCCTTGTACATCATCCACATTGACTACCGCCGCTTGCAAACCAGCCCAGTTGAACAACGCGAGCTTGGCTTGCCAGTAGCTGGCCATGTCGCCGTGATAGTCCAGATGGTCTTGCGTGAAATTCGTAAACATAGCCACGCGCACCTGCGTGCCGTCTAGGCGGTGCTCAGCCAAGCCAATCGACGAGGCTTCGATCGCACAAGCCTTGACACCAGCGTCTGCCATGTTGCGAAGCTTCGCTTGAAGCAGCACAGGGTCGGGGGTGGTCATGCCTGTGACTTCAAGTTGACCCAATTCGCCCACACCCAAGGTGCCCACGAGGGCGCAGCGCTGGCCTGCGTTTTGCATCGCATGCGCCAGCCACCACGCGGTCGATGTTTTGCCGTTGGTGCCCGTGATGGCCACCACGTCCAGCACTTGGCTGGGTTGTTCGTAATACGCAGCTGCAATCAAGCCACTGGCAGCTTTCAAGCCGTCATAAGTTGCAATGACTGAGTGCTCACCCCATGCAAAGCTTTCAGCGCCCAAGTGTTCGACCACACAGGCGGTTGCGCCTTGCTTCAAAGCAGAAGCTACAAACTGTCGACCATCCGTCACACCACCAGGCCAAGCGATAAAGCCATCACCCGCATCCACAAGGCGACTGTCGGTGTGCAGCGCACCACGCACTTGGGTGCGAAGCCAATGCGCGGCGTCTTGGGGGTTATGGAGCCGCCTCATCAAAAGGACTCCTTTTCAACTTGCGTCACCACTTGGGGCTTGACCGCCATGTCAGGCTGTACGCCCATCATGCGCAAAGTTTGTTGCACGGTTTGGCTGAACACGGGCGCTGCCACATCACCACCATAGTAGGCACCATTGGTGGGCTCATCCACCATCACAGCCACCACGATGCGTGGGTTGTCGATGGGTGCGATGCCCACAAAGAAGCCACGGTATTTTTTGCTGGCGTAGCCCTTGCCTTCGACCTTGTGTGCCGTGCCGGTTTTGCCACCCACCGAGTAACCCATAGTTTGCGCCTTGGGCGCTGTGCCACCTTGAATGGTCACCATGTGCAGCATGTTGCGAATGGCTGCTGCGTTGTGCGACGAGAACACGCGCGCACCGCTGACTTCAGCCTGATTGGTTTTCACCAAACTCATAGGCACCATTTCGCCGTCGTGCGCAAAGACGGTGTAGGCCTGCGCCAGCTGAAACAAACTTGCGGACAAACCGTAGCCGTAGCTCATGGTCGCTTGCTCAATCGGACGCCATGTTTTGTAAGCGCGCACTTTGCCAGCCACTGCACCGGGAAACGGCACTTGGGGCTTTTGGCCCAAGCCAACTTGTGTGAACACTTCCCACATGTCGTGCGGTTGCATTTGCATGGCAATCTTGACTGTGCCGATGTTGCTGGATTTTTGAATGACCTCGTTCACACTCAGCAAGCCGTGAGCATGGGAGTCGGTGATGGTGGCCGTACCCATTTGCAGCTTGCCGGGTGCGGTTTGAATCATGGTCTCGGGCTTCACAATGCCCTTTTCCAAAGCCAAACCCACCACAATGGGTTTCATGGTGGAGCCAGGTTCAAACGTATCGGTGAGGGCGCGGTTGCGTAGCTGTGCACCACTGAGGTTGCCGCGCTTCCCCGGTGAGTAACTGGGGTAGTTGACCAAGGCCAACACCTCGCCCGTCTTGATATCGAGCACCACCACACTGCCTGCGGCGGCCTTGTTGGTAATGACCGACTCTTTGATTTTTTCGTAAGCGAAGTACTGCACCTTGCTGTCAATGCTCAGCTGCAAATCTTCACCATCCAAGGGCGGCACTATTTCGCCGATATCTTCCACCACGCGACCCAGACGGTCTTTGATGACGCGACGCGAACCGGCTTTACCACCCAAGGCTTTGTTAAAGGTGAGCTCTACCCCTTCTTGGCCAACGTTCTCTAAATTGGCAAAACCCACCACGTGCGCCACCGATTCACCCTCAGGATAAATGCGCTTGTATTCCGGGCTGTCTGACACACCTTTGATTTTGAGCGCCATGACCTCTTTGGCAACCGACTCTTCCACCTGACGCTTGAGCATCACATATGTTTTGTCTTCGTCTTTGAGCTTTTTATCCAGCTCAGCTTGACTCATGCCTAACAACTTAGCCAAGGCTTTGAGCTTGACAGGGTCGCGGTCAATTTCATCTGGGTTGGCCGTGATGCCGCGCACAGGCACGCTTGAGGCCAAGATATTGCCATGGCGGTCCAAAATGCGACCACGGTTGGCTGGCAGCTCCAGGGTGCGCACAAAACGCACCGTGCCTTGGCGTTTAAAAAATGCGTTGTCAATCACCTGCACATACGCAGCGCGCGCCACCAAACCCAAGAAGCCAGCCGCGATGACAGCGACGATGAACTGGCTGCGCCAGATGGGCGTTTTACTGGCGAGTAAGGGGCTCGAGGTGTATTGCACGCTGCGGCTGCTCATGGGCGAACCTCGGTAGGTGCTGCGGGTGCAGATGCTGCAGCGCCAACCGAGACGGTGGCGTATTGCGTGATAGCTGGCGTGATGGTGCGCATGTGCAGTTGTTCACGTGCGAGTTTTTCAACACGCAGCGGTGTGGCTTGTGCACGGCGCTCCACATCCAAACGGTCGTTTTCTGTTTCTAAGTTGCGGGCTAAGCTGGTGGCGCGGTCAATTTCCATGGTGAGGGAGCGCGACTCGTACTGCGTGCGCACCAAATACAAGGCACTTGCCATCACAGCGATCATCAACAACACGCTCACGCGGCTCATGCACCCACCCCTAAGCGCTCGGCCACGCGCATGATGGCGCTGCGTGAGCGGGGGTTACCCGCCACCTCTGCAGCACTAGGCTTGACGCGGTCAATGGCCTTGAAGTCCATCACTTTGGGCGCAGCAAAAGGCGCACGGCGGTCATATACCTCACGCGAATGTTGCGTGATGAACTGTTTGACGATACGGTCTTCCAAGGAATGGAAACTGATCACAGCCAATCGACCTCCGGGGCGCAACACCTGCAACGAAGCGCTCAGCGCCTGTTGCAACTCCTCAAGCTCGGCGTTGATGAAAATCCGAAAAGCCTGAAATGTGCGCGTTGCAGGGTCCTTGCCCGGCTCGCGGGTTTTGACCGTGTCAGCCACGAGCTGGGCCAGTTCAGCGGTGGATGTAGGCACGCCCCGTTCTTGTCGGCGAGCATCAATCGCCTTTGCAATCTGTAAAGCAAACCGTTCTTCGCCATATTCACGTATCACCTCCGCGATGTGTTGGACTTCTG
The DNA here is from genome assembly GCA_903952885.1 of uncultured Burkholderiales bacterium. GTDB lineage: Bacteria > Pseudomonadota > Gammaproteobacteria > Burkholderiales > Burkholderiaceae_C > Limnohabitans. The sequence continues at coordinate 5,431 of CAJBHE010000017.1, read as the reverse complement.
CCTCTGTCAGCCACTCGGACACACTCTGGCCACGGGTGGTGTCCATGCGCATATCCAAAGGACCGTCGTTTCGAAAAGAGAAACCGCGTGCTGGGTTGTCGATCTGGGGAGAGCTCACCCCCAAATCCATCAGCACGCCGTCGATAGCGCCCGCATCCAACTCGCCCAAGTGCGTGAAGCCTTGGTGACGAATCGAAAAACGCGGGTCTTGAATTTGTTCGGCTGCTGCAATCGCATCGAGGTCTTTGTCGAAGGCAATCAAACGACCTTGCGGCGAGAGTTTGGACAAGATCAGACGGGAATGCCCGCCCCGACCAAAGGTCGCGTCCACATAGGTACCGTCCGGCTGGATGTCGAGGGCGTCGACAGCTTCGCTGAGTAGGACGGTGGTGTGCTGCCATGGCGTGTCCACCGTCATCCCTTAAAAAAGAAAATTCCTTGAACACATCTGGCATGTCGCCCTGCATGGCTTGAGCCTCTTGCGACTCGTAAGTCGCCTTGTCCCAAAGTTCAAAGTGATTGCCCATGCCAAGCAGCATGGTGTCTTTGCTGATACCCGCTGCGGTGCGCAGCTCGGGCGAGATGAGGACACGGCCTGTGCCATCCATCTCCACATCCATCGCATTGCCCAAGAAGATACGTTTCCACCATTGCGCACTCATCGGCAGTGCGGCAATGCGTTCGCGGAACTTCTCCCACTCGGTGCGCGGAAAGAGCATCAAACAACCATGGGGGTGACGCGTGATCGTGAGCTGCCCAGCCGCAGTCGCGCTCAAGACGTCGCGATGCCGGGTTGGCACAGACAAACGACCTTTGGCGTCGAGACTCAGCGATGAAGCGCCCTGAAACACGTTGGCGACCCTTTTTCCACATGCAAATCAAACAACCAAGCGACGTGAAAAGACCAAAAGGCACTTTTCACCACTTAATTGCACTTATTTGCACTGTAGCAGGAAAACCAGCTCAGAACACCCGAATGCGTGATTTTTTCAATGAAATCAACAACTTACAGCGATATTAGCATACCCAGCAGTAGATAAATATCGTTATAAATGAAGCACTTAGAAAAGGCACTAAAAGTGGGTTGTGAAGATAAACGGACATAAAAAAAGCAGACCTGTGAGTCTGCTTTTTTGTGATTTTTGGTGTTTGAGCCATCAATCTCCGAACATGCGCTGCTTAATTTCGCGACGTTCTTGCGCTTCGAGCGACAAACTCGCCGTGGGACGGGCCAACAAACGGCCCACACCGATGGCCTCACCGGTTTCGTCACAGTAGCCGTAGTCACCGCTGTCGATGCGGTGGATTGACTGCTCAATTTTTTTGAGCAACTTGCGTTCACGGTCGCGAGTGCGCAACTCCAAAGCATGCTCTTCTTCAATGGTGGCGCGATCGGCTGGATCGGGCACCACCACAGTGTCTTCGCGCAGGTGCTCAGTGGTTTCACTGGCGTTGGCCAAGACTTCGTTTTTCAACTGCACAAGTTTGAGTCGGAAAAATGCCATTTGAATGTCATTCATGTACTCGGTGTCAGGCATGGCGATGATTTCTGCATCGGTCATTTGATCGGCGGTTTTGGACTTCCAGTTATTGGCAAGCTTGGCGTCTTTTTTAGGTATCACAGGAACAATGGTTGGGGCGGAGGGTGCCGTCATGGGCATAAAGCTGTTCTTGGCTGCGTTTGAAGCAACCACTTGAGCTGGCGGGGGTGGAACCAAAGCCGCCATCTTGGCAGCTCTGGAGTTTTTCTTGTGCACCACAGGGGTGTAGCCAGGAATGATGGGGGTGACGTGCACGATGGGTGCAGGTGCCGCCACCACTTTGGTTTTAGGCACTTTGGCAGGCTTGGCAGCCTTGACCAAAGCCGCTTTGGCCACAACGGGCTTGACAGATTTGGAGGGTGTTGGCTTCGCAGCCGCTACCTTTTTAGCGGGTGAGGCCTTGACAACAGGATTAGTTGCGGCTTTGGAAGCTGCTTTGACTGGTTTGGTGGCCACTTTGGCTGGGGCTTTGACGGGTTTCGCTGGCGTCTTTACCAGCTTAACAAGTGTCTTGGCTGCTTTGACTGCCTTAGCAGGAGCCTTTGTGGTTACTGCTTTTTTAGCAGGCACCGCGGCCTTCTTTGCGACTACCTTTTTAGGTGCAGCTTTTGGCACAGCCGCTTTTTTAGCGGGTGCAGCCTTGGCAATCACTTTCTTAGCTGCAACTTTGACTGGTGCAGTCTTTTTAACCGCTGGCTTGGCGGGCTTTGCAGGGGCCTTTGCCACCACAGATTTTTTCACGGTCTTCTTCGCAACCGCTTTGGACGGTGCAACTGTTTTGGCCGCTTTTTTAGCGGGAACAGGCTTTTTAGAAGCGGTTTTCTTGGATTTAGCGTTCACTGTGGGTCTCCTAGCGGCCTTAGTCAGCACGGGTGTGCTGGCAGGGTCTGGCGCGCGGGATTGTAGCCACAAACCCCAAGGCTTCATTAATTTAGAAAAAACTAACAAAATTCATCAAACCAAGGACTGATCAAGGCCTTGGATCAGGATGTCTTTTGGCAAGTCAATTCCGATGAAGACCATTTTGCTGATGCGCTCTTCGCCTTCAGCCCAATCGGGGCCCAAATCACTCCCCATCAACTGGTGCACGCCTTGGAAAATCACCTTTTTCTCAGTGCCCTTCATATTGAGCACGCCTTTGTAGCGCAGCATCTTGGGGCCATAGATGTTGACGATGGCGCCCAAGAAATCTTCCAGCTTGGCGGGGTCGAACTGGCGCTTGGACTTGTAGACAAAGCTTTTCACGTCGTCGTCATGGTGGTGATGGTGGCCTGGACCATGGTCATGCGCATGTGAAGGATGGTCGCAGTGCTCACCGTGTGCGTGGTCGTGGTGGGCGTGGTGGGCGTGGCCATGCTTGTGTGAAGGGTGGTCGCAGTGCTCGCCATCGTGGTGATGGTGGTCGTCATCGACCAAGAAGTCGGGGTCGATGTCGAGCTTGGCGTTCAAATTAAAGCCGCGCAGATCAAACACCTCGGTCAAGGACACCTCGCCAAAATGCACCACTTTTTGTGGGGCGCGCGGGTTCATGTGCTTCAAGCGGTGCTGCAACGCATCCAGCTCAGCAGGCGTCACGAGGTCAGCCTTGCTGATGAAGATTTGATCGGCAAAGCCCACTTGACGGCGCGCCTCTTGACGGTCGTTCAGTTGCTGTGCCGCGTGCTTGGCGTCGACCAAGGTCAAGATGGAGTCGAGCAAGAAGCTTTCGGCAATCTCATCGTCCATGAAGAAGGTTTGCGCCACAGGGCCGGGGTCGGCGAGGCCCGTGGTTTCGATCACCACGCGGTCGAAGTCGAGCAAGCCTTTGCGCTTTTTGGCGGCCAGCAGTTGCAGTGTGGTGCGCAAGTCTTCGCGGATGGAGCAACACACGCAACCGTTGTTCATCTGAATGATTTGCTCGTTGGTGTCAGACACCAAGATCTCATTGTCGATGTTTTCTTCGCCAAACTCGTTCTCAATGATGGCAATCTTTTGGCCGTGGGCCTCGGTCAGCACACGCTTGAGCAAAGTGGTTTTGCCCGAGCCCAAAAAGCCGGTCAGGATGGTGGCGGGGATCAACATAAAAGAGAAGCCTTATTTCTGAACGTTTCAATCAACCAGATATTGTGGCCGACTTCGATTTTTCAACCAGCTCCGCCGCTTTCACCACCACCAAACCCTTGAGGTATTCACCTTCAGGGAAGGTCAGCGTCATCGGATGGTCGGGCGCGCCTTGCATACGCTCGCTGATGTAACCATCGCACGGCGCGTCAATACCCGCGGATGCGATGATTTTGTGGAACAAATCAGCGCTGATGCCACCCGAGCAGCTGTAGGTGAACAGCACACCGCCCGGCTCTAGCAACTTGAAAGCCAAACGGTTGATGTCCTTGTAAGCACGCGCAGCGCGGTCGGCATGCGCGGCAGTTGGCGCAAACTTAGGCGGGTCCAGCACGATGGCGTCAAAGGTTTGGCCTTCTTGAATGAACTGTCGCAACGACGCATTCACATCAGCATCCATCATCGTGGTGCGTGCGGCATCAAAGCCATTCAGCGCCACGTTAGCCTTGGCCAGCTCAATGGCGGGACCAGATGAGTCAATCGACGTCACATGCGCTGCACCGCCGGCCAAAGCGGCCACGGTAAAACCGCCGGTGTAGCAATAGCAATTGAGCACGCGCTGAAACTGCAAGCGACGAGCGTAGTCGGCAAACTTCTTGCGGCTGTCGCGTTGGTCTAAATAGAAACCTGTCTTGTGGCCCTCAGCTACGTCGAGTGACAACTGCCAATCGTGCTCGCGCAGCATCACGCCTGTAGCGCCCTCGCCGCGAAGCCAGCCTGTGACTTCGGGCAAGCCTTCGAGCTTGCGCACGTTCGAGTCTGAACGTTCGTAGAGTTTGGTCAGACCTGTTTGCGCCAGCAGCTCGTCGGCAATCACGTTCTTCCAACGCTCGGTGCCGCACGACAAGAACGACGCCACCAAGATGTCGTCATAACGGTCCACGATGAGGCCTGGCAAACCATCGGATTCGCCGTGAATCAACCGCACGCCATTGCTTTGGATGTCAAAACGGCTGCGCGCTGCAATGGCGCGGGCGATGGAGGCTTTGAAGAACGACGCGTCAATGCGCTGGCCTTCGTCAAAACTCCAAATGCGCGCGCGAATCTTCGATTCAGGACTGAACGAAGCCCAGCCGAGAAACTTGCCATCGTTGGCTTCCACACGCACGGTCTCGCCAGCGTCGCCACTACCTTTGGCAATGGCGCTGTCAAAAATCCACGGGTGGCGGCGCAAAGCAGAACGCTCTTTGCCTTCTCTTAACTTGATTGTTTTCATTGACTTGATTGTCGTTTGAGTCGTTGGGGGTATGGCTTGTGTGCCTGTTTATTTATTTGGCATTCGGTGCGGTTTCTTGCGCTTCGCCACGTCGCGTACCGGAGCCCGCTGCGGCTCATGCGTCGCTGCGCGCCAAAATCGCCGCATCGGACTCCAGTACACGCCATGGCTACGAGTGCTTGATAACGAAATTTGGCAACCAATCGTTTTGACAAGTGACAAGATTCCCGCAGGCCAATGTTGGCAAGCCAACAAGGCCCAAGTCAGGGGTGGGGTAGGCGTTGAGGCGATTTTGGCGCGCAGCGACGCATGAGCCGATGCGCCTGCCCCACCCCTGACTTGGGCCGGAGCAACTTCACACAAGCGTTATTTTTTACGAGCCCGAGGATGCGCCGAGTCATAAGCCTGCGCCAAATGCTGAAAATCCAAGCGCGTGTACACCTGCGTGGTGGTGATGATGTTGGCGTGGCCCAGCAGCTCTTGCACCCCACGCAAATCTTGGCTCGACTGCAGCACATGACTGGCAAACGAGTGGCGCAACATATGCGGGTGCACAGGCGTGGACAAGCCTGCT
>CAJBHE010000016.1 GCA_903952885.1 uncultured Burkholderiales bacterium | reverse complement strand
TTCTTGTTTTTTTCAATCGCCTCTTTTCGCACCGCGCGCTCTGCGTCAGCAATCTTTCCCTCAGCCAACCAAGCGGCAAATTCTTCTGGTGTTTCTAGCGTGACGCGGCCCAGTGCAGCAGTGCGGAAATCGTGGATAACGATGTGCGCAGTTTTGGTGGAGTTGATGCGGCCGCCACTTTGCACCGCGCCGCGTTTGCGGCCAATGGCCTCGAGCATTTCTTCGTCGGTGTGGCTGGCCACGTCGTCGATGATGTAGCGGTGCTTGAGCTCGTTGGGGTAATGTGGAATGAGGTAGTTGAGCAGCTCTAGTGCCACGGTTTCTTCGTCAAACGCGTTCACGCCAATCGCACCGCTGGCGGCGAGGTTAAAGCCACTTTGCTCAACGATGATGCGCGGCCAAAGCACGCCCGGTGTGTCGTACAAATAAAAGTCATCGGCCAAGGCGATGCGCTGTTCGGTTTTGGTCACGCCAGCTTCGTCACCGGTTTTGGCTGCGCGTTTTCCTTTGAGGGTATTGATGAGGGTGGACTTGCCCACGTTGGGAATGCCGCAAATGAGCACGCGCATGGGTTTGGCCATGCCGCCACGGTTGGGAGCGAGCTGCTGACACGCTTCAATCAGCGCTTTGGCAGGCGAGGTCATGCTGGTGTCTAAACCAATCGCACGCACGCCCGGCATGGCGTTGTAGTGGGCCAGCCATATGGCTGTGCGGATAGGGTCGGCCAAATCTTGCTTGCTCAAAATCTTGAGCGCGGGTTTGCTTTTGATCAGCTCAGCCAGCATCGGGTTGGCGCTCGAACCCGGCAAGCGTGCATCGAGCATTTCGATGACGACGTCAATTTCTTTGATGCGTTCCCCTATCGCTTTACGCGTGAGGTGCATGTGTCCGGGGAACCATTGAATAGCCATAGTCTTAATTGTCGTTCACGCGGAGCGGGTTGCTGTCTGCAATCCCAGATGCAAGTCATCGCCTAAATCGATGGGTAATTGCTGCTTGGCTTTGAGGTAGTGCTCGGTGAACACTTCAAAGTAGGCGTTGAGGGCTTCAGCGGCTTGCATGTTGTTAGCCAGTGCCAAACACATCGCACCCACTTCGGCGGTGCACAGGTGTGCTTCGCTTTGTGCGCGGCGCAGTTTGTAGCGGGACAACTGCTCGGGTTGAAAGCTGAGCACGGGGAAGTTTTGCAGGTAGGGGCTTTTGCGAAACATCTTGCGGGCTTCGTCCCATGTGCCGTCTAGCAGGATGAACAAGGGGCGCTTGTTATCGTGGTGCGTTACCTCATGCACCACGCGTGCGTCATCGGCAAACTCACTCGGAAACACGACATAGGGCTGCCATTGCGGGTCGCTCAACAGAGCCAATACAGCAGGGTCAACTTCTCTACGCGCCCAGCCAAACGCAAAGGTGTCAGCCACCACATCCGCAATCAGCCAGCCGGTGTTGCTGGGTTTGAGCGGCTCGATGTCGGCCATGAGCAGACATATGCCTGCACGTGTGGGCACATTGGGTCGCATGGCGCAGATGCAGTGTGTGGGCACTAGGCGGCAGCCAGCGCAGCGTTCACCTTTTGGGCCGCCACGGGCTAGAAAGGGTTTGACGCTGCGGGCGAGGCGAGCTGCGCGTAAACGAGAAACAGCGTGAGGTAAATTGACAGACACAATGAGGAGAATGGGATGGCTGCGGCGCTAAAGCTTACTCAGCCACATTGCATTCGCGGCGCAACAGCGACAGCGCATCATGCAATTTGTAATCGTGATCGCTCTCTAGTGTGACAAGCGCATCGTCGATGAACGACTCCCACATATCGATGTATTCGTCTTGGTACTCAGCCGGTGCGTTGGTTTGGATGAACTCGGTTGCGAGTTCGGCTTTCAAACCTGACTTGCGAATTTTGCGAATCAGCGTGGCTGCAGTTTTTTCGGTCAGCAATGTTTTGCCCGTGCTGCCCGTGGCGATGCACAAGAAGAGCGTGAGCAACGAGCTGTCATCGCTGTGGCCGCCTGTGGCTTTGTTCCACGCGGCAGAGGTTTGACGATCGAAGTGGTCGACCTCAGACAAGCCGTCTTCTATCCAAAAGTAGCGGCCTACAAAAGCAGGCGTTTGGTTGAAGAGCTTTTGAGGCGTGAGTTTGACATCCAAAATTTTGGGCAAGTCGGCTTCCACGCTTTGTCGCACATGCTCGACCGCGGCTTTGAACTCAGCAGGCAAGTTTTTGGGCGCGGCCAAGTTGATGGCTTTGGTGGCGCTGGGTTTACGCAGTGTGGCAATGATTTTTTGAAAGGCCACCCAGTCTGGCATGTCTTTGTGTTTGGTCGCCCCAGCCAACAACGCCGTGCGAATAACGGCTTCGGCATCACAACCGGCTTCTTCTAGATCGTCGGCGTGTAGGCCCAGTTGGTCGGCCATCCAAATGGCCGCGTCGATGACATGGGCGACTTGTTGGCGCTTGGCCAGTTCAGCTTGGTACTCGGCCAAATTGCAGAGCGACCACTTGGCCAGTTGCCCAATGTGTTTGTCGCTGAAGCCGCCATGCTCGTTCATGCCAAAGTGCGTGTTTTGTGGCATGACGACGAGTACTTTAAGCATGTCTGATGCCGCTTTAGAGCGCGACATGAACGAGTGCTCGCGCAAGTGCTCGGCGGCTTTGCGCAAGTCGCCACCGCTTTGAATTTGCAGCGTGAGGCTGACCATGTTGACGATGCGGTCCTTCGCTTTTTCTAGCTCGGGGCGCAAGAACTCGCTGCCAAAGTAACGCGCAATTTGCACCATGCCTTTGGGCGCATCGGTTTGGATGGCGTCTAGCTTGGCTTGGTCTAACACACCGTGTTGTACGCCGTAGGCAACTGCCTTTTCAAAGAAAGGGCGGTCATCAAAAAGGGCAACAACAGATTGCGTCATGGTCTGTCGGTTTAGATGGCTGATTCTTCGTCAGAGTCACGCGCGGCAGGTGTGGCTTGGCCACGATCGGTGGCGCTGGTTTCGACTTTGTCATCGTCTTCTTCCTCGTCGTCTTCTGACAGGCCTGCATCGTGGGCGCGTGCTTTGGCACGCAGTACCAACAGCATTTCGATGAAGAGGTCTGGAATTTTGTGGCGCAAGATCCAAGCGAGTTGCATCCAGTCTTGGTCGGCCACTTCGTCTTCTTCAACGCGGGGTTTCACATAGGCCGAGCCGAGCAGGGCGCTTTCAGACAGCATGTCGCCATCGTCTTCCATGGTGTCAAACGTGCCGGTGCGCGCAAAGGCTTCGATGCGGCTCCACTTTTCGCTGAAGTAGTCGGCCAATGCTTCTGCACCGCCTTCTAGATCACCAATGGCGGTAAGGAATTCAATGGGGTCTGCATCGTCACGGAAGATGATGGAGTTCATCATGCCGCGCAAATGGGTGCGGGTGAGGTCTTTGTATTGTTTTTCAATCACCACGGCGCGGGCAAATTGCTCGGGCGTGACCA
>CAJBHE010000015.1 GCA_903952885.1 uncultured Burkholderiales bacterium | reverse complement strand
GCTCCACACGTTTTTGTGCTCGCGCATGAACTTCACAAACAACTCAAATTCAGGGCCATTCACGGGCTTGGTCACGTCAGGGCGGCCCATGTGGTCCACCACGATGTTGGTAGGCAGTGCCGTGAAGAAGTCCCACAACTCGGGCAAGTCCACCGCTTCAAAGTAAATCACCACATGCCAGCCGTACATCTGCACGCGTTTGGCAATCTCCAACAATTCGTCTTTCGGTGTGAAGTCCACCAAGCGCTTCACAAAGTTAAAGCGTACACCGCGCACGCCAGCGTCATGCATGGCTTGCAGTTCGTCTTCGGTCACGCTGCGTTTGACGGTTGCCACACCGCGCGCTTTGCCACCAGAACTGGTCAAGGCATCGACCATGGCGCGGTTGTCTGCGCCGTGGCAGGTGGCTTGCACCACTACGTTGCGGTCAAAGCCTAAGTGGTCACGCAAAGCATAGAGCTGAGCCTTAGACGCATCGCAAGGGGTGTACTTGCGCTCAGCCGCATAAGGAAACTCGTTGCCAGGGCCAAACACATGGCAATGAGCATCCACCGCACCTGCGGGCAATTTAAATGTTGGTTTGGCGGGACCTGTGTACCAGTCCATCCAGCCAGGTGTTTTTTCAAATTCCATGTTGGTCCTCTTTGTCTTTAATCAGGTTGAATGTTGGCTTCGCGCACCAGCTTGGCGTAACGCTGGCGTTCGGAGCGAATCAGTTGTGTGAACATCTCGGCGCTTCCTTGCACCACTTCGCCGCCCACAGCATTCATGCGCTCGCGCACGTCTTTGGTTTGCAAAGCTTTTTGCACTTCATCATGCAGCTTGTTCACGATGGGTTTGGGCGTAGCCACAGGAGCGACTAAGCCGTACCACACTGATGCTTCAAAACCGGCAAAGCCAGATTCAGCAATGGTGGGCACATCCGGAAAAATCGCGCTTCGGTTTGGACTCAATACTGCCAACACTTTGAGCTTGCCACTCTTGACGTGTGGCAACACTTCAAGCGCGTTCACCGCCACCAAAGGCAACTGACCACCGATCACATCGGTGATGGCCGGTGAACCCCCACGGTAAGGAATGTGTTGCAAATCAATACCTGCAGCACGTGCAAACAGCTCAATGGCCATATGCGGTGTAGACCCGTTGCCGGGAGATCCAAAAGCAATGGTATTGGGTTTACCTTTGGCAGCCTCTATCAATTGCTTGATGTTGGTAAAGGGCGCGTTGGGATTGGCTGCAATCACAACGGGCACACGACCAATCAAAGAGACGGCGACCAAGTCCCGCTCGGCATCAAACGGCGCAGGTTGATAAAGCGACATGTTGGCCGCCAATGCATTGGCGGCCATCATCAAGGTGTACCCATCGGCTTCAGCAGCAATCACCGACTTCACCGCGATATTGGTACCTGCACCCGGTTTATTTTCAACAATTACCGATTGCCCCATGCTGTTCGACAAGCTTTGTCCGATGGTTCGGGCCACCACATCAACTGCGCCACCCGCGGCATAACCCACCACCAACTTGATAGGTTTGTTTGGATAGGGTTGTGCGAGTGACAAAGTAGCAAAAAACAACGTCAACAGAATCAGGCTCGAGCGTTTGAACATGGCGGGTCCTAATAATTAATCTAGGGAGACTTGTGCTTTATGAATGATCGCGCCAAAGCGTGAAGACTCCGCCTGAATGTAAGCATTGAACTGCTGGCGATTCAAGATGAAAGGCTCGTAAGCAAAGGTGGCGAATTTTTCACGTACATCTGGCTCGGCCAAGGCTTTTTCAATGTCGCGTTGAATCTTGTCAGTCAGCGTTTTAGGCAAACCCTTGGGAGCTGCTATGGTGGTCCAGCCACTCACTTCAAAACCTGCGGGGCCGCCTGATTCACCGATGGTGGGCACGTTGGGAAATGCGCTCACGCGCTTGGGTGCAGCCACGGCCAAGTAGCGCAGCTTGCCAGCGCGGTGCATGGCACCTGCCGTGGCGTTCGTACCCAAAGCAAACGAGAGTTCGCCATTGGCCACGCCGGTGTAGAGCATGCTGGTTTCTTTGTAAATCACGTGCTGCATGTCTGTGCCGGTGACCGACTCAAACAACGCAGAACCCAAGTGCACAGGGTTGCCTACCGACCACGAACCATAGTTGAGCTTACCCGGATTAGCCTTGGCATCTGCCACCAAATCCCCCATGTTTTTATAGGGGCTGTCTGTGGCCACAGCGACAAAAAAATAGGTTTTGAACAAAGGCAACAAAGGCTCGAAATCAGCCTTGGCGTCATAAGGCAACTTTTTGAACAAGTGCGGGTAAGCCGACAAATGCACACCGTCGAGCTGAATCAAATCATGGCCATCACTTGCACCGCGCTTGAAGGTGTCGATGGCAATGAAGCCATTGCCACCCGGCTTGTTCTCCACCACCACCGGCTTGCCCCAGGTGCGTGACAGCTTGTCCGCGACTAAGCGCAGCAAGCCCTCAGGCCCGCTGCCCACCGGGAACGGCGTGAGGATGCGTACGGGCTTGGTGGGAAAGTCTTGGGCGTATGCGGGCAAACCGCACAACGCCAAAGCACCCAACGCCAAAGCTGCAAACAGTTGGCGTTTAGAGGTGTGTGTCATGGAACAAGCTTTCAAAATCATCGAAATCAATCGATGTACTTTAGGCCAGCAGCACTTAAGGGCTCGCGCATGTTGTACATGTCGAGGCCAAACACGCCCGCCGCCAGCTTGGCGCGCTTCTCGCCTTCATTGGCTTCACGGGCTTGAGCACTGGCCAGAGTTTTTATAGCCATGGCGGCTGGTACGCACACTACGCCGTCGTCGTCCGCCACGATCACATCACCCGGCGTGACCCACATGCCCGCGCACACCACGGGGATGTTGACTGAGCCAATGGTGGCTTTAATGGTGCCTTTGCTGCTGATGGCTTTGCTCCACACGGGAAAGTTCATGCGTTGCAGCTCTTTCACATCGCGCACACCGGCGTCGATGATGAGGGCGCGTGCGCCGCGGGCTTGGAACGACGTAGCCAATAAGTCGCCAAAATAGCCGTCGGTGCAATCAGCGGTGATGGCCGCCACCACAATGTCGCCGGGCTGAATTTGTTCAGCCACCACGTGCATCATCCAGTTGTCGCCGGGGTGCAAGAGCACGGTCACTGCCGTACCCGACACTTGCGCGCCTGGGTAGATGGGGCGCATGTAAGGCTTCATCAGGCCGACACGGCCCATGGCTTCATGCACAGTGGCTGAACCCAATGCGGCCAAGCTATCTGCTGCTGCGCGGTCTGCGCGTTTGATGTTGCGATACACAACGCCGAGTTCGTACATATGAAATCTCCTGAAAATTGATTAACGGCCTTGCGACTGGAGCTTGGTGTCCAAGCGCGAGAACACGCGACGTGCGTTGCCTTCGTACACCTGATGGCGCTCGTCGGCATTGAGGTTGAGCGTGGACTCGATGTAGCGCTTGGTGTCATCAAAGTAGTGGCCAGTTTCTGGGTCGATGCCGCGCACCGCGCCAATCATCTCGGAGGCAAACAGCACGTTCTTCACCGGGATCACGGTGTTGAGCAGGTCAATGCCGGG
>CAJBHE010000014.1 GCA_903952885.1 uncultured Burkholderiales bacterium | reverse complement strand
TGCATCATGATGCGCAAGTGCCACTTGAACACCTGCCCCGTGGGCGTGGCCACACAAGACCCAGAGTTGCGCAAGAAGTTCACTGGTAAGCCTGAGCACGTCGTCAACTACTTCTTCTTCATCGCTGAAGAAGTGCGTCAGATCATGGCCCAACTCGGCATCAAGAAGTTTGACGACATGATCGGCCGCGCTGACTTGCTGGACATGCGCGCTGGCATCGAACACTGGAAAGCTTCAGGCCTCGACTTCGCTCGCTTGTTGGCTGTACCTCAAGTGGGCCCAGAAATTCCTCGCTACCACGTGGACAAGCAAGACCACGGCTTGGAAAAAGCACTGGACCAAAAGCTCATCGAGAAATCCAAGCCCGCCATCGAGCGTGGCGAGAAAGTGCAGTTCATGGAAGTGGCCCGCAACGTCAACCGATCCGTCGGTGCGATGTTGTCCGGCGCTGTGACCAAGGTGCACCCAGAAGGTTTGCCAGATGACAGCATCCGTATCCAACTCGAAGGCACGGGCGGTCAATCGTTCGGCGCGTTCTTGTGCAATGGCATCACGCTCTACCTCATTGGTGATGCCAACGACTACACCGGCAAAGGCCTATCAGGTGGCCGCGTGGTGGTGCGCCCTAGTATCGATTTCCGTGGCGACGCGGTGAACAACATCATCGTGGGTAACACCGTGATGATTGGTGCGACACGCGGTGAAGCGTTCTTCTCCGGCGTGGCTGGCGAGCGTTTTGCGGTGCGTTTGTCTGGCGCGACCGCCGTGGTCGAAGGCACAGGCGACCACGGTTGCGAATACATGACAGGCGGCACAGTTGCAGTGTTGGGTAAAACCGGCCGCAACTTCGCTGCAGGTATGAGCGGCGGCGTGGCTTACGTGTATGACGAAGACGGGCAGTTCGACAAGAAGTGCAACACAGCCATGGTTTCCATGGAAAAAGTGTTGACCGCTGCACAGCAAGAAGACACCTTGCCACGCGCCATCTGGCACCGTGACCAAACCGACGAAGCGCAACTCAAGAAGTTGCTCGAAGACCACCACCGTTGGACGGGCTCCAAGCGCGCCCGCGACTTGCTGGACAACTGGGCGACCGCGCGTGCCAAGTTTGTCAAAGTGTTCCCCAACGAATACAAGCGTGCCTTGGGCGAGTTGAACGCAGCCAAGACTGCCAAAGCTCCAGCGGTTAAAAAAGCCGTCGCTGTCAAGTAATGCTAAGACCAAGCAAAAGGATTTGAATCATGGGAAAAGTCACTGGCTTTATGGAAATTGAGCGCATCGAAGAGGGCTATAAGCCTGTCAAAGAGCGCTTGAAGAACTACGATGAATTTGTGATTGGTTTGGACGACAAACAAGCCAAAGACCAAGCTGCCCGTTGCATGGACTGCGGCACACCGTTTTGTAACAACGGCTGTCCTGTCAACAACATCATTCCGGACTTCAACGAATTGGTATATCAAGACGATTGGAAGAATGCGATTGACGTGCTGCACAGCACCAACAATTTCCCAGAGTTCACCGGCCGCATCTGCCCTGCACCTTGCGAGGCAGCCTGCGTGGTGAACCTCAATGGCGACGCGGTGGGCATCAAGTCCATCGAGCACGCCATCATCGACAAAGCTTGGAATGAAGGCTGGGTTGTACCCAAGCCCGCCAAACACAAGACTGGCAAGAAGGTTGCCGTCGTTGGCTCAGGCCCTGCTGGCATGGCCGCTGCACAGCAGTTGGCTCGCGTCGGTCACGACGTGACCTTGTTCGAAAAGAACGACCGCATTGGTGGTTTGTTGCGATACGGCATTCCAGACTTCAAGATGGAAAAGTCGCACATCGACCGCCGTGCCAAGCAGCTCGAAGCTGAAGGTGTGACCATCCGCACCAACGTGATGGTGGGAGAGTTGCCCAAGGGTTCCAAGGTCACCAACTGGGCCAAGGAAACCATCAGCCCAGCACAACTTCAAAAAGACTTTGACGCTGTGTTGTTGACCGGTGGTTCAGAGCAGTCACGTGACTTGCCGGCTCCTGGCCGTGACTTGGCTGGCATTCACTTCGCGATGGAGTTCTTGCCCCAACAAAACAAGGTCAACGGCGGGGACAAGGTCAAAGACCAATTGCGCGCTGATGGCAAACATGTGGTGGTCATCGGCGGTGGCGACACCGGCTCTGACTGCGTGGGTACCAGCACACGCCACGGCGCTGCAGGCGTGGTTCAGTTCGAGGTGATGCCTATGCCACCCGAGCAAGAGAACAAGCCTTTGGTATGGCCATACTGGCCACTGAAGCTGCGCACCAGCTCTAGCCACGACGAGAGCTCCGAAAAAGGTTTACTTAAGCGCGAATTCGCTATTTCCACCAAAGAGTTTGTCGGTGAAAACGGCAAAGTCACGGGCGTCAAAACTGTGCGCGTCGAATGGCAAAACGGCAAGATGCTGGAAGTGGCTGGCAGCGAAGAAATCATCAAAGCCGACCTCGTGTTGTTGGCGATGGGCTTTGTCAACCCCGTGGCCACCATTTTGGAAGGCTTCGGCGTCGAGAAAGACGCACGCGGCAACGCCAAGGCAACCAACGAGTTCACTGGAGGCTATGCCACCAATGTGCCCAAAGTTTTTGCCGCGGGCGACATCCGTCGCGGCCAATCTTTGGTGGTATGGGCCATCCGTGAGGGCCGTCAGGCTGCACGTTCGGTCGACGAGTTCTTGATGGGGGCGAGCGATTTACCTCGCTAAGTTCTCATCTTTACAAGCCTTTAACGGCTGGCATTTAGAATGATCGAAGCTGGTCTGTTTCATCAATGGACCAGCTTTTTTATTCTATGAATACCACTTCCCGATTAAATACAAACCCTGACGTCCTGGTCGAGTTGCGCGATGTTCGCTTTGGTTATGGCGAGCGTCTCATCTTGGATGGCATCACGCTCACGGTGCCGCGCGGCAAAGTCACAGCACTCATGGGTGCCTCGGGTGGTGGCAAAACCACCGTGCTGCGGTTGATTGGCGGTCAATACCGCGCGCAGTCAGGCAGTCTCACGTTTGATGGCCAAGAAGTAGCTTCACTCAACCCCACCGATTTGTACGCCGTGCGTCGCCGCATGGGCATGTTGTTTCAGTTTGGTGCGTTGTTCACTGATTTGAGCGTGTTTGACAACGTGGCCTTCCCGCTGCGCGAGCACACTGACTTGAGCGAATCCTTGGTTCGCGACATCGTGTTGATGAAACTCGAAGCTGTTGGCCTGCGTGGCGCACGCGACTTGATGCCCAGCGAAGTTTCAGGCGGCATGGCTCGGCGTGTAGCCTTGGCCCGCGCGATGGCGCTGGACCCTCAGCTCATCATGTACGACGAGCCCTTTGCGGGTTTGGACCCAATATCACTTGGCACGGCCGCGCGTTTGATTCGTCAACTCAACGACACACTGGGACTGACCAGCATCATCGTGTCACACGATTTGGATGAGACCTTCCACATTGCAGACCAAGTGATTGTGTTGGCCAACGGCAAGATTGCCGCCCAAGGTACACCAGATGAAGTTCGCCACAGCACAGATCCGTTGGTGAAGCAGTTTGTCACCGCTGCGCCTGATGGCCCTGTGGAATTTCATTACCCGGGCCCCAGCGTTGCGCAAGACTTTGGGGTGGCAGTATGAAGTTCGCCGCCAATTTAGGGTTTGCAGTGCGCAGCTATTTGGCGGGCTTGGGCTTGGGTGCACGTTTGTTTGTGCGCTTGGTTTCAGAGTTTGGTAGCAACATGCGCCGCTTTGGCCTGGTGCGCGACCAAGTGCATTTCTTAGGTAACTACTCGCTGGCCATCATCGCGGTGTCGGGTTTGTTTGTGGGATTTGTGCTCAGCTTGCAGGGCTACTACACCTTGCAGCGTTACGGTTCGTCCGAGGCTTTGGGGTTGTTGGTGGCCTTGAGCTTGGTGCGCGAACTCGGCCCCGTGGTCAGCGCTTTGTTGTTTGCGGGCCGAGCCGGTACATCACTCACCGCTGAAATTGGTTTGATGAAAGCGGGCGAGCAACTCAGCGCCATGGACATGATGGCGGTTGACCCTGTGCGCCGTATCTTGGGCCCACGCTTTTGGGGAGGCATCATCGCTTTACCCTTGCTTTCGGCTGTGTTTAGCGCCGTGGGTATTTTGGGCGGCTGGATGGTCGGTGTGTTGATGATCGGCGTTGATGCTGGCTCGTTCTGGAGCCAAATGCAAGGCGGCGTAGACGTATGGAAAGACGTGGGCAATGGCGTGGTTAAGAGCATCGTGTTCGGTGTGACCGTCACGTTTGTGGCACTGTTGCAGGGCTATCAAGCCCAGCCCACGCCCGAAGGTGTTTCGCGTGCCACGACCAAAACGGTCGTGGTCGCTTCGTTGGCAGTGTTGGGGTTGGACTTCATCCTCACCGCCATGATGTTCAGTATTTGATGAATCGAGGAAGCTATGCAACGCTCCAAAAATGATGTGTGGGTTGGCCTGTTTGTGCTCTTGGGCGCAGCAGCCATTTTGTTTTTGGCTCTCAAGTCAGCCAATTTGCTGAGTTTGAATTTCCAATCCAACTACACCGTCACGGGTCGCTTTGACAACATTGGTGGCTTGAAGCGCCAAGCCGCCGTCAAGAGCGCAGGCGTGGTGGTGGGGCGTGTGGAGTCGGTCACGTTTGATGATAAAACCTTCCAAGCCACAGTCACCATGAGCATTGAGAGCCGTTACCAATTTCCCAAAGACAGCTCTTTGAAAATTCTCACCAGCGGTTTGTTGGGCGAGCAATACATCGGCATTGAAGCAGGTGCAGATGCTGATAACTTGGCCAATGGCGACCGCATCCAAGCCACGCAATCTGCGATGGTGTTGGAAAACTTGATCAGTCAATTCCTGTACAACAAAGCTGCGGAGTCTACCCCTGAGAAAGGCGGCAAATGATGGGAAGGCACTTTCAACGCTGGGGTGTTTGCACAGCAATGCTTGTCGTGACTGCTCTGAGCGCAGGATGCGCGACGGGACCCAATGCCAACCCCAAGGATCCTTTGGAGCCCATGAACCGCAAGGTTGCCACGTTCAACGATGTGTTGGATGAAAACGTTTTAAAGCCAGTGGCTACTGGATACCGTGACTACACGCCTCAGCTGTTGCAAACCGGGGTCAGCAATTTTTTCCGTAATTTATCCGATGCGCTTTCCACCGTGAACAATGGTTTGCAACTCAAAGGCCACGACACTGCCGAGTCTTTGATACGTGTCACTGTGAATTCCATCTTTGGTATTTACGGCATTTTTGATGTGGCCAGTGAAATCGGTCTAGATCGTCACCCCGAAGATTTTGGTCAGACCTTGGGTTACTGGGGTGTGCCTGATGGTCCTTTTTTGGTGTTGCCTGTTCTTGGTCCATCGACTGTGCGCGACTCATCAGTGCTGCCTTTGGAGTTTTCGCTTGATCCTGTAAGTAACCACAACATCACGGCTGAACGCAATGTGGCGGTTGTAATGCGTGTTGTGGAAAAACGTGCCAGTTTGTTGACAACCACTGATTTACTGTCCGGTGCAGCCATCGATAAATACAGCTTCACGCGTGATTCATATTTGCAGTACCGTCGCAATCAGGTCTTTGATGGCAATCCGCCAGATGATGAGGTGTTGGTGGATCCCAGTGCCGAACCTGCATCGCCGTCACGTTAATTAAGAATTAAACCCTCTGGATTTTGAAGTCATGAACTTTTTTTTGTCACGTCGCTTTTTGTCTGTTTGTTTGCTTGGCGCTGCTTGCGCAATTGGCATGGTGGGCGTTGCACAGGCCGCTGATGAGACGGCGGATGTGTTCATCAAACGCGTGTCATCAGATATCTTGGATGCCATCAAGGCAGATAAATCGATAAAAAACGGTGAAGTGAACAAAATCATCACCCTGGTGGATCAGCGCGTCATGCCCAACGTCAATTTCTTGCGTATGACGGCTTCAGCCGTTGGTCCTGGCTGGCGTCAAGCTACCCCTGAGCAGCAAAAGCGTTTGCTAGAAGAGTTTAAAGTTTTGTTGGTTCGCACCTACTCAGGCGCTTTGGGGCAAGTGAGTGACCAAGCGATTATTGTCAAACCATTGCGTGCAGCCGATGACGACAAAGAGGTGTTGGTGCGCACCGAAGTGCGTGGCAAAGGCGACCCCATTCAGCTGGACTACCGCGTTGAAAAGACAGCAGATGGTGCGTGGAAGGTTTACAACATGAACGTCATGGGCATTTGGCTGGTCGAAAACTACAAAACCCAATTTGCGCAAGAGATCAACGCCAAAGGCGTGGATGGTTTGATTGCCAGTTTGGCCGATCGCAACAAAACCAATGCGCGTTCATTTAAGTAAGCCATGACTGTTGCGCTCACCTCTGTCGCTTTGCCTGCTGTGCTCATGCAGACGCAAGCCCAAGCCTTAGCCAATCAGTTGACATCGGTTTTAAGTGCTTGTGTTTCAGAGGGCGGTGAAGCGATGCTTGATGCGTCTGCCTTGGCCGAATTCGATTCGTCAGCGTTGGCAGTCATCTTGGCTTGCCGTCGTGCGGTTTTGGCTCGAGGTGCGCACCTGCGCATTAAGGGGCTGCCAGAGCGTGCCCAGGCCTTGGCCAAAGTCTATGGCTTGGGTCAATTGCTGCAGTAAATGGGTTCTGGGTGCCTAAAGAAGGCGCTCCCAATTCAGGGCATCGGTAAAGCCTTAAAATCAAAGGCTAATTTATGCCCGCTATTTCATTCCAATCCGTTTCCAAAACCTTCCAAACCGCCCGAGGTCCATTTCAGGCGCTCGATGGTGTGCTTTTTGATGTCCAAAAAGGTGAGTTCTTCGGGCTCTTAGGCCCCAACGGCGCTGGCAAAACCACCCTCATCAGCATCTTGGCTGGCTTGGCTCAAGCCACGTCTGGCGCGGTGTTGGTGCACGGCGTGGATGTGTCCACCCAATCCGCTCAAGCTCGCCGCATGTTGGGTGTGGTTCCGCAAGAGCTGGTGTTTGATCCGTTCTTCAATGTGCGCGAAGCTTTGAAGTTTCAGTCGGGCTACTTTGGCGTCAAGCACAACGACGACTGGATTGACGAGCTGTTGCACAGCCTTGGCCTTGCAGACAAAGCCAACCACAACATGCGCCAACTCTCTGGCGGTATGAAGCGCCGCATGTTGGTGGCACAAGCTTTGGTTCACAAACCACCCGTCATCGTTCTTGACGAGCCCACGGCGGGTGTGGACGTGGAGCTGCGCCAAACCTTGTGGCAATTCATCGCCAAGCTCAACCGCGAGGGCAGCACCGTGTTGCTGACCACCCATTACCTCGAAGAAGCCGAGGCCTTGTGCAACCGCATTGCCATGTTGAAAAACGGCAAAGTGGTGGCGCTCGACAGCACCACCGAGTTGCTCAAAGCAGCGTCTAGCAATGTGCTGCGCTTCAAACTCGATGCTGAGTTGCCGCCCTCACTTGCCGCCAAGGCGCGTGTCACGGGTCGCATTGTGCAGTTCCCTGCCAATGATGCGTTAGAGATTGAGCGTTACCTTGCCGCTGTGCGCGAAGCAGGTCTGCAAGCGCAAGATGTTGAAATTCGCAAAGCCGATTTGGAAGATGTGTTCCTCGACGTGATGCATCAAAATGAAGAGGTGAAAGCATGATGACCGGCTGGACCATGCTCTTTTACAAAGAGGTGCTGCGCTTTTGGAAAGTCGGCTTCCAAACCGTGGCCGCGCCCGTTCTTACGGCGGTGATGTACCTGATGATTTTTGGCCACGTGTTGGAAGCGCATGTGCAGGTGTACGACGGTGTGAGCTACACCGCGTTTTTGATTCCCGGCCTCGTGATGATGAGCGTGTTGCAAAACGCGTTTGCCAACAGCTCGTCGTCCATGGTCCAAAGCAAAATCATGGGCAACTTGGTATTTTTGTTGCTCACACCCTTGTCGCACTGGAGCTGGTTCTTTGCCTATGCCTTCTCTGCCATGGTGCGCGGCTTGTTGGTGGGCACAGGCGTCTTACTGGCGGGCGTGTTATTTGTGTGGCAGTCGTCTGTGCTCAATTTTTCACTCATGCCAACGCAACCGTTGTGGGTCATCACCTTTGCGGTTTTGGGCGCGCTCATGCTGGGCTCGATGGGTTTGATTGCAGGCTTGTGGGCCGATAAGTTTGACCAAATGGCTGCGTTCCAAAATTTCATCATCATGCCGATGACGTTTTTGAGTGGCGTGTTTTATTCCATCCACTCACTGCCTAGCTTTTGGCAAAGCGTGAGCCACCTCAACCCGTTTTTCTACATGATCGACGGTTTCCGCTTCGGCTTCTTTGGCCAGAGCGATGTGTCGCCTTGGCTGAGTTTGTCCGTGGTGGGCATATGCCTCGGCTTTGTGTCGACCGTCGCGCTGCACTTGCTGCGCACGGGTTACAAGATTCGAGGATGAGGTTTTTTAAATGACTGCAGAAGAACTACAGACCATCATCGCCTCAGGCCTGTGTTGCGAACACTTGCACGACGAGGGCGATGGTCGCCATTGGTATGCCACTTTGGTGTCTCCTGAGTTTGAAGGCAAGCGCCTCATTCAACGTCACCAACAGGTTTACGCCACATTAGG
>CAJBHE010000013.1 GCA_903952885.1 uncultured Burkholderiales bacterium | reverse complement strand
GTGCGCATCCAGCGGCAAGTGGTAGGCCAGTAAGTTGATGTTGTGCGCCAGCAGCAACTGCAAGCGTTGCTTCATCCAACCCGTAACCGTGCCGTCTTGACCCCGCCAAAACAAACCGTGGTGCACAAAAATGGCATCGGCTTTGGCGTCAATGGCTGACTCAATGAAAGCCCGGCTGGCGGTCACGCCCGACACGATGTGGCCGATGGTGTCTGAGCCCTCCACTTGCAAGCCATTTGGCCCGTAGTCTTTGAAGCGGGTGGGCTGCAACAAATCATTGCAAGCTTGCAACAAGGCTTGGCGCGTGACGTTTTGGGTCATCTTTGCGACCTCACTTTTGCAACTTAGGCTTAGGCCGCTGGGAGGGGGTCACATCCAGGCTGAGGTTTTGGTTGCGACGCAACACTTCCAATTTGGCGCTCTTGCCAGGGGTGAGAGAGGCAACTTGAGTCAGCAACTCGCCCACATTTCTCACCGGCTGATCAGCCACTTTCAGAAGCAGATCACCCGGGCGCAAACCCGCGTTGGCCGCGGGCCCGTTTTGCAACACACCGGTGACGATAACGCCTTCGGTTTGCTTCAAGCCAAATGTCTCTGCCAGTTCTGGCGTGAGCGCCATCGGCTCAATGCCCACCCAACCGCGCACCACTTGGCCGTCGCGCACGATGCCTTCCAACACCTGGCGCGCGGTCGATACGGGAATGGCAAAGCCAATGCCCATGTTGCCGCCCGAGCGTGAATAGATCGCCGTGTTGATGCCAATGAGGTGGCCATTCACATCAACCAACGCACCGCCCGAGTTACCGGGATTGATGGCCGCATCGGTTTGGATGAAGTTTTCAAAGGTGTTGATGCCGAGTTGGTTGCGGCCCAAGGCAGACACGATGCCGCTCGTTACCGTTTGGCCCACGCCAAATGGGTTGCCAATTGCCAACACACGGTCGCCCACTTGGGCGGTGTCTGAGTTACCCAGCGCGATGACGGGCAAGCGGTCAAGGGTGATGCGCAAAATAGCGAGGTCGGTATCGGGGTCTGCGCCAATGACTTGTGCAATGGCGCGCCGGCTGTCGCTGAGCGTGACTTGAATTTCGGCCGCGCCTTCAATCACATGGTTGTTGGTGAGGATGTAGCCCTCGGGGCTGACGATGACGCCACTGCCCAAACCTTGCTGGGGTGCTTCGTCCTCACGGTCACCGTAAAAAAAACGAAACCATGGGTCGTTGTGAAAGGGGTGAGCAGGTGCGTTGGCTTGCGTGGTGGCAATGCTCACCACGGCAGGTGATGCCACCTTGGCGGCAGAGCTGAGGCTGCCGGGCATAGGCGCGCCAGGAATGTTGGGAGCAGCCTCAATCAACGTCACGCCATTCACTGCAGTGTTACGTAGGTTGAGCCACTCAGGCTTTAGGGTGATCACCACAAACCAAATAGCCACCAACACGGTGACCACTTGAGAGAACAACAACCATTGACGTTTCATGGTGTGTTTGCGCCGCTCTTATTCAGCGTCCGGGGCTTGCGTGTGTTTTAGAAAAAGCTGAGCCGCCCATATTCCGATCTCGTACAAGACGCACATGGGGATGGCCAGCGCCAGCTGCGACACCACATCGGGCGGCGTCACGATGGCCGAAATGATGAAGGCCAGTACAATGAAATAGGAGCGGAAATCTTTGAGCTTTTCGATGGTCACCACATTCATACGGGCCAAAACAATCACTACGATGGGCACTTCGAACGCCAAACCAAACGCAATGAACATACTGATGACAAAGCTCAAATACGCTTCAATGTCAGGTGCAGCTGTGATGCTTTTGGGCGCAAAACTTTGAATGAACTTGAACACTTGGCCAAACACGAAGAAGTAGCAAAACGCCACGCCAATCATGAACAACACGGTACTCGACACCACCAAAGGCATGACCAGCTTCTTCTCGTGCGAATACAAACCCGGCGCAATGAACGCCCAAGCTTGGTACAGAACCACGGGCAGCGCCAGCAAGAATGAAGTCATCAGCATGATCTTGAGAGGGACCAAGAATGGTGAAATCACTGAAGTGGCGATTAACGTAGCACCTGCAGGAAGCTGCGCCACTAAGGGAGCCGCTAATAAATCGTACAACTCAGCAGGCCCAGGATAGAGCGCCAATCCCGCACAAGCCACCATCACTGCAATGGCAGCTTTGACCAAGCGGTCACGCAGCTCGATCAAGTGCTGCACAAACGGCTGCTCGGTGCCAGCCAATTCATCTTTTGAAGAGGTGTCAGACATGTTCAGAACGCTTCACAGGGCGAAAACGCGCCACACGGGCTGCGCCAGATAACGCCTTGGTGCGCACACCTTGACGGGCTTTGTACCAATGTGGCACTGCGCCTCGCTTGAGACGCCATTTTTTTCCTGGGTTTTCATAGGTCAGTGGCGGCGGGGCAAGCGGCTCGTAATGGTCAGACGACAAACCGGCCGTGGTGTCGGCCCAGTCTTTCTCGAAGTCTGCGCTGGCGGTGTGGACCGATTGCTCCACATCGCGGGCGGCAGTCTCCATCGTCTCTTTCATCTTCTTGAGCTCGTCGAGCTCCATCGTGCGATTGACCTCGGCTTTCACATCCGAGACATAGCGCTTGGCTTTGCCAATCATCGTGCCAATCGTGCGGGCAACGCCCGGCAACTTTTCTGGCCCGATGACCACCAAGGCCACCGCACTGACTACCGCAATTTTGGAGAAATCAAGATCAAACAAGGCAAGCGATCATCAGCAATTAAGACTTGTTTTTGACTTCAACGTCAATGGTGTTTTTGTCAGCAGACACAGCGGCAGCAGGAGCTGCAGGCTTGTCTTCGGCTGGTGCACTGCCATCTTTCATGCCGTCTTTGAAGCCCTTCACAGCACCGCCCAAATCGCCGCCGAGGTTGCGCAGCTTTTTAGTGCCGAACACCATGATGACGATCAACAACACGATCAACCAATGCCAAATAGAAAACGAACCCATAAGTGACTCCTGAATAATTGTATGAATTCTAATCAGCCCCGCAGCCAAGGGCGAGGACCCCCCATGACATGCCAGTGCATGTGGTGGACTTCTTGGCCGCCCTCAGCGCCCGTGTTGGTCACGATGCGAAAGCCCCCTTCTGGGTAAGGTCTTGCACCTTCTTGAAACGCCAGCTTAGGCGCGAGCAACATCATGCGGCCCAACAAGCCCTCGTGCTCGGGTGTGGCGTGTGCCACCGACAGGATGTGCTGCTTGGGGATGATCAAAAAATGCACAGGGGCCCAAGGGTTGATATCGTGAAACGCGAAAATTTCGTCGTCCTCGTACACCTTGCGTGAGGGAATCTTGCCCGCGATGATTTTGCAAAAAATGCAGTTTTCGTCTGTCATGCCAATTACTCTCCTGCGGCTTCGCGTGCTTGCGCTTTGCGCAAGGCTTTTTCTTCCAAACCGCTCAGGCCTTCGCGGCGCGCCAGCTCGTACACCACGTCGGAGGGCTTCAAGCCATAGTGCGCCAAAGCAATCATGCTGTGAAACCACAAGTCGGCCACTTCGTACACTAGGTTGATTGGATCGCCGCCGTGGTCCACATCTTTGGCGGCCATCACGGTTTCGGTGGCTTCTTCGCCAATCTTCTTCAAAAAGGCGTCTGGACCTTTGTGCAGCAAGCGCGAGACGTAGCTCTTCTCGGGGTCGCCACCGTTGGCGGGCTTGCGGCTTTCAATCATGTCGGCCAGACGTTGCAATGTATCTAAATTGTTGATGTGGGTCGAACTCATGGTG
>CAJBHE010000012.1 GCA_903952885.1 uncultured Burkholderiales bacterium | reverse complement strand
GGAGTCGGTTGTCAACCGTCGTTCCGCCAAGCTCGGTGCATCCCGGGTGCGTCAAGAATTGCAAGCCAAGGGGTTGCCTGTCGAGGCCATCGTCCAAGCCGTGCAAGAGATGCGTAGCACCGAGCTAGAGCGGGCCCGCGAAGTGTGGCGAAAGAAATTTGGTGAGCCGCCTGCAGATCAGGCGGCGAGAGCCAAGCAAGTGCGGTTTTTAGTGAGCCGTGGTTTTGCGCCTGAGGTGGTGCGCAAAGTAGTGGCTGGCGCAGAAGACTTTTAAACGTCCAACATCAGTTGCAGGTTCTGCACCGCAGCGCCGCTCGCGCCCTTACCCAAGTTATCCAAACGCACCATCAGCACCGCATGGCGATGGGTTTCGTTCGCAAAGACGCGAATTTCTAGTTGATTGGTGTCGTTCAACGCGGTGGCGTCGAGTTTGCCGTTCTCTGTGGCGGGATGTACGCTGACCCAGCCGTCTGGGTGTTGGCCGTAGTGTTTGGCCAGCGCGTCATGCAGGTCAGCCGCTTTGGGTTTGGCCGGCAACATGTCCAAATGAATCGGCAGCTGCACCAACATGCCTTGGCGGAAGTTACCCACCGATGGCACAAACAAGGGGCGGCGTGTGAGGCCGGTGTAGGCCATGATTTCCGGAATGTGTTTGTGCTCTAAGCCCAGTGCATAAGCTTCAAACAGCGGTGCTTTGCCCGCCTCAAAATCTTCAATCATGTTGCGGCCGCCGCCCGAGTAGCCGCTGACCGATGGCAGGGCCACGGGAAAGTCGGCAGGTACCAAGCCAGCGTCAATCAAGGGGCGCAGCAAAGCGATCGCACCGGTGGCGTAGCAGCCGGGGTTGGCCACGCGGTCGGCTTTGACTACTGCGTCTCGTTGCCCAGCAGCCAGTTCTGGAAAGCCATAGACCCAACCGGGCGCCACGCGGTGCGCGGTAGAGGCATCGATGATTTTTGGTTTCTGGCCAGTTAGGCTGTCAATCATGGCGACGGATTCAATCGCGTGGTCGTCGTGCAGACACAAAATGACCATGTCAACGCCAGCCATCAGTTCGCGCTTGGCTTCGGGGTCTTTGCGTTTGGCGGGCTCAATGCTGACCACTTCGATGCTTGGCATGAGCGCCAAACGTTCGCGAATTTGAAGACCTGTGGTGCCGGCTTCGCCGTCGATGAAGACTTTAGACATGGTTGTCGCCAAAAAGTACAAAAATGTGGAGCGTCGCTAGGCTGTTGTAAGCCAGCTAAAAGTTTGACGCGATGCAGCATGATACAGTCGTGAAGCTTTGTGCAATGCGGCTCTTTGGAGGCGTTCTCTGCAAAAAACGTTACAAATCCACCGATTACTAAGAGAGATCTCATGAAGATTCACGAGTACCAAGGCAAGGAAATCTTGCGTCAATTTGGTGTGCCAGTGCCACGCGGTATCCCTGCGTTCACGGTACAAGAAGCGGTGGAAGCCGCGCAAAAATTGGGCGGCCCAGTTTGGGTTGTGAAAGCCCAAATTCATGCGGGTGGCCGCGGCAAAGGCGGCGGCGTCAAAGTGGCTAAGACCATTGATGATGTCAAGCGTTTGGCCGAAGAGATCTTGGGCATGCAGCTCAAGACCCACCAAACTGGCCCAGAAGGTCAAAAAGTGCGTCGCCTCTACATCGAAGACGGCGCTGACATCAACAAAGAATATTACGTGTCCGTGGTCACCGACCGTGCCACGCAAAAGATAGCTTTCATCGCTTCGAGCGAAGGTGGCATGGACATCGAGGAAGTGGCGCACGCCACCCCCGAGAAGATCATCACCGAGTTCATCGACCCTCTGACCGGTTTGGGCGATGCACAAGCCAAGAAGATCTCTGACGCCAT
>CAJBHE010000011.1 GCA_903952885.1 uncultured Burkholderiales bacterium | reverse complement strand
TTTGAAACCCCCGCTCATTCGTGACGGGGGTTTTGTTTTTGGTACTTTGTATTCGTGAAGAGTTTTTACTCGTCAAGGGTTCTCGCCGGAGATGGCGCGGGTTGCAGGTACGGCGGGCTCTTCATGCTGGGGTACCAGAAATCATCGCCCTCCGCACCTACAACCCGCGCTGTTTGAATTTAGAAATGGTTTGCTCGTTGCTTTGCAAGCTTGCCCAAACAATGGGGCAGAGTGAGGTTAGCGAGCCCAGCACAAAAAGAAGCACACAAACAAAACCCAAAAGCAAAAGAGAAAACAGCACATGAAATGTCCCTTCTGCGGCCACCTAGAAACCCAAGTCGTCGAAACCCGCATGTCAGAAGACGGCGACTCGGTGCGTCGCCGTCGCCAATGCGGCGCATGCGAAAAGCGTTACACCACCTATGAGCGCCCAGACGTCAACTACCCCAACATTGTCAAAAAAGACGGCCGCCGAACAGACTACAAACGCATCAAACTTCTCGACTCTATGAGCTTAGCGCTGCGCAAACGCCCTGTCAGCACCGAGCAGGTGGACAACGCCATTGAGCGCATCGAAGAAAAGCTCATGTCCTTGGGACAACGCGAAGTGCCCTCCACCCGCATTGGTGAACTTGTCATGCGCGAACTTAAAAAACTCGACAAAGTCGCCTACATCCGCTTTGCCAGCGTGTACCGCAGCTTCGAAGATATCGACGACTTCAAGAGTTTGGTGGACGAAGTTCGCAAGTAGTTTTCGAGTCTCAGTCGTGCGCTGAAACACTTTTGATACCTAGTATTTGCTTCATGCAAAAACTAGGTTTTTTTATGCCTAATCCTCGCCGTTCTGAGCGCTCCAGCCCAGATGGTTTCACGCTGGTCGAGCTGTTGGTGTGTTTGGCTGTGCTCGCGGTCACGGCCTCATTTGCCATTCCCAGCTGGCAACGTCTGCAAGAACGCAGCCGCGTGGAAGCCGCCCGCGACCAGTTGGTGAACGATTTACAAACCGCCCGAGTGCGTGCCATGCAGCAGGGTGAAACTTTGCAGCTCATGCGTTTGGGCGATTGCACTTGGCGGGCATCGTCCGACAAAGACTGGAGCTGCGGCTGGCAGCTGGTCATCAAGGCCGACCAAACTGTGCTGCAGACTTCGCAATTACAAACACCCTTGCAAGTGACGTTCGCCAAATCAGATCCTCTCGATATCAGCCAGCGCGGCGACCTTGGCACAGTGGGAGACCGCTGGGTCTTCAAGTCACGCCAAGCTGCACTAAACATCGCCAACGTCTTGTGTCTCAGCAGCGCGAGTCGTCTGCGCTGGCAATCAGGTGAAACATGCAGCTCTTGAATCGACCACACATTCAGCGATTCACGCAGAATCAAACGCAAGCGATCAAGCGGCAACTAGGTATTGCCTTGCTAGAAGCTCTTGTCGCTTTGATCATCTTGGTCTTTGCCGTGCTGGGTCTATTGTGGCTACACCAATACGCCTTGGCCCAACAACGCCAGCAACTCTTGCG
>CAJBHE010000010.1 GCA_903952885.1 uncultured Burkholderiales bacterium | reverse complement strand
TGCTGCCTCGCCACATTGTCAAACAAAGCCTCTCCAAAGCAACCATCATGAGCTTGTCGTGTGCCACCGCCATTCGCTTGGCCACATCAGCCAAACCGTTGGCCGTGGGCGCTGTGCTGCAAGAAGGTGCTGTCATCGAGGTGCCACCCGAGTGTCATGTGTCGTTGTTGCTAGAAGATGGCTCCATCATTCGCTTGCCTTCCAGCGCCTCACTCAAAATCACCACCTTACGTAAAAATGCGATCGAGTCAGCCCCCGAGGTTCGCCTTGACCTCGCGCGTGGTCGTGTCGAGCTAGATGTGCACAAAGGCCGTGCCAAAACCACCCCCTTCGAAATTCGCACACCCCTGTCCATCATGGGCGTGCGCGGCACCGAGTTCCGTGTGGGGTACTCACCCGAAGACAACGCCGGCCAAGTAGAGGTGCTGGGCGGCATCGTGCAAACACGCGGCAGTGCCGACGCGCAAGGCAGGCCCATCACCAAAGGCCTTGGTGTGCCCATTGATGCTGATGGCAAAGCACTTGCGATTGA
This sequence comes from uncultured Burkholderiales bacterium, assembly GCA_903952885.1. Lineage (GTDB taxonomy): Bacteria > Pseudomonadota > Gammaproteobacteria > Burkholderiales > Burkholderiaceae_C > Limnohabitans. The sequence goes on along the minus strand of CAJBHE010000010.1, from coordinate 4,508 downwards.
AAAACTGCTCGCGCCTCCTGCATTTGAAAGCGCTTTGGCCACCTCTGGTGCACAGCCCTCATTTGTTGCCAAGCTCACCGCTGTGCCACTCGCCAACTACTACGTGGCTGACAGCGCGAACACCGCCAATCTCACGGGCAACCGCAGCTCACAAAACCTGTTGGCCCCCGAGCTATTTATTCCGCGTGTGACCAAACAAGCCACGTTTTATCAGCTCACCTCTGTGTCGGCCTCTGGCCTTGTGGGCACCGAGCGTCAATACGCTTTTTGCGCTGCCCCTGATGACGGCAAAGCAGCGCGTTGCAGTGCTGTTTTTGACGCCCCCTTGGCCGATGGTGCGCCCATCAGCTTTGCGCTTTCTCGCATGAACAACGGCACCTCTGAGCCACTGGTCAACACACAAAGTCTGCAAGCACGTAACGGCCGCTTTGCCATTCAGGGGCTACCCGCTGGTAACTACAGCTGGACCTTGTCCTACGCCATGACGCCAGCGTCTGATACGACAGGCAATGACACCGTCATTCGCCAGTCTGGCGCGTTTGAGTTGATTCTTCTGTCAGCCACCCACAAGCCTTGAACGCGCACCTTCAACGCAAAGCGCGGCTGCGCAGAGAGTGGCTGTCCACCATCGCCATTGCCATTTCGCTTTTGGCATTCTTGGTGTTTGGCGATGTGGCCAAGTCCATGGGCAATGTGCTGTACGACCACCTCATGCGCCTCCATGGGTTCAAAGCCCCGCAAGACATCGTCATCATTGCTGTGGATGACCGCTCCTTGGCCGAACTCGGTGGTTGGCCACTCAAACGCGACCACTACACCCAGCTTTTAAAGTCGCTTGAAGACGACCGCTACCGGCCCAAGGTCATTGGCTTTGACTTCTTGTTTTTAGACTCCACCCCAGACGATGCTGAGCTAGCCATTGCGATGCAGCGGTTCAACACTGTCTTGCCACTTGAGTTTCGAATTCAAGAAGACAACAAGCAAACCCTCAAGCCCACCCTTCCCGTTCACCCACTTGCCAAAGCCGCTGCCATCGGCCACATCAATTTGTCGTTTGACAATGATGGCGTGATTCGGGGTATCAACCTGCTGGAACAAAAGTGGTCGCACTTTGCATTGACTCTGCACGAACACGCGCATCCCACCCACCCCCCAGACCTCAATCAAACAGGCTACAGACGCTTTCGCATGGTCGACCCAAGCATTGGTTTTCCTGTGGTCTCGCTCACGGACGCCATTCACGACAACTTCACCCGCAGCCTGCTGAAAGACAAATACGTTCTAGTGGGTGTCACAGCCCCTAGCTTGGGTGACCGTTACCCCACGTTGTATTCAGGCAAAAACAACGCCAGCACCCCCGGCGTGGCCATCTTGGCCAGCGTGCTCAATGCGTCGCTCAACCAAGCTTTGATAGAAGAAGCCCCGCACCTCGTTGTGTTTGGCTTAGCCTTGATTCCCCTGCTCATCATGCTGCAAAGCTTGGTGCGCATGCGCCCTAGGTACGCTCTGATCTTGGCCGCTGTGATGATGCTGGGTGGCGTCGCCATCAGCGATGCCCTGCTGACCTTTGCCAACTATTGGGTTGACCCCGTGCCCTTCATCTTGGTGGCGCTGGTCTTGCAGCCGCTGTGGGCTTGGCGCAGGCTTGAAGCCATTGTTCACTTTGTGCAAGACCAAGCCGCAACCCTGCAGCAGTTTCAACCCACTGAACGCACGCAACCTACACAACACAAATCGCGCGAAGTGGTACTGCAATACGCCAAACTACTTGACCACGCCGTGGCCTCAGCCCGCTCGGAACTCGATTTTCTGGCCGCCATCGTCGACGAAATGCCCGATGCTGTGGCCATCTTCGACACCCAAGACCAACTGCTGCTCAGCAACCAAAAAATCAAACAACTCTTGGGTGCACAACACCTTTCAAGTGGCAGCGACTTGTCTCAATTGGCCCAACAGCTGAATCTCTCGACCGCCGTTTTAATGGGCCGCAGCGACCCATCACTTGTACGCCTCACCACAGCGCTTGGCGTGCAAGAGTTGTTCCTCAAAACCACCACCTTAGAGTCACCCTCGGGCGGTCACCTCCGCCTCGTCATCCTGACCGACATCACCGAACTGCGCCAATCGCAAACCCAGCGCGACCGTGCCTTGCAGTTTTTGTCGCACGACATGCGCACGCCCGTAGCCTCCATCCTGTCGCTCACACGCCGTGGCGCGGAAGCGCCAGAGGCTGATGGACAACGAGAAAAAATAGTTCACCATGCCAAAGCCTTGCTCAACATGATGGACGACTTCATCCTCACCGTCTCGGCGGAAGCACCGCGCTACGAGTTCAAACAAGAGCTGCTCGACAACCTACTCAACGACACCATTGAACAAGTCGCCGATTTGGCCGATGCAAAAAAAATTCGCCTGATCGACCAAAGCGACACCTCGTCCATCTTTGTCATGGCCAACACCCGCTTGCTGGTGCGTGCCTTGGTCAACCTGTTGTTCAACGCAGTCAAGTTCTCGCCCAACGGCAGCAGCATTCACATCCAAGCCAGCTGCGCGCAGGACACCAACGGCAGCAGCGCAGTGGCCACCCTGACCTTCACCAACACCGTGTGCAACGACACCTCGCTTGACCTCACCCCCTCTATGCCCGGTTTTGGTTTGGGGTTGGATTTTGTGGACACAGTGATACACAAACACCAAGGCAGCATCAGCCGCGAAATCCCTCAGGCTGGCGTGGCAACCATCGTCATCACACTGCCCTGTTCGACAAACTAAGGGCCAAGCCCCAAAACCTCATGTCGTTTTGAGGGCAACTCACAAAATGCTCGGCTTTCCAGACTGATATACGCCAATTAGCGTATATGCGGGTTTACGTTAATTTTCTAGAATCTGACGGTTAATTAACAAAACCAACAAAGTTGGTTTTCAACTGTCAGACATGAACGCCAACTGCTACAAAATCATTTTCTCCAAACGCCTCGGCACGCTTGTGGCTGTTGGAGAACATACCTCATCCACAGGTAAAGCTGCCAGCGGTCAAGGCTGCCGTGGCAGCATAGTGGCTGATGGTTTTGTAGGCGTTTTACGCTTCACCTTTGCGTCTGTCGCCATTGCGTGTTTATCGCTGGGCAACACCCAAGCCCAATCCTCGCAAACGACGCTTGCAGCCAACGCCCTACCCAAAGGTGGCAGCGTCAGCGTTGGCTCGGCCTCTATCAGCACACAAGGTGCTGCCATGGCCATTAATCAAACCACCGACAAAGCCAGCATCAACTGGCAAAGCTTCAACGTGGGTACAGGTGCGTCTGTCAACATCGCACAGCCGAGCGCCAGCGCAGTGCTGCTCAACCGCGTGGTGGGCAACGACCCCAGCCAAATCTTGGGGCAATTGAAGGCCAATGGCCAAGTCATCTTGCTCAACCCCAATGGCGTGGTGTTTGGCAAAGACGGTTCTGTTACCGCAAGTAGCTTTACTGCCAGCACTTTTGGTTTGACCGATGCCGACTTCATGGCCGGCTATTACAAATACACCCGCAACGGCAGCACCGCAGCCGTGGTGAACCAAGGCACGATTGAAACTTCTGCTGGCGGCTTTGTGGCCCTCATTGGTGCCACTGTGACTAACGAAGGCACCATTCGCGCACCTCAAGGCGATGTGGTCTTGGTTGCCGCTGAAAGCGTCACACTGCCTAATGACCTGACCAAACCGCAAGCACCTGCCACCCCCAACACCGTGAGCGTGCGCATGAGCAAACGCGTGCGGCTAGAGCTTGACCCCTGCAGCCATCAACACCGCCGTCAACAACACCGAAAGCGGTGTCATCGTCACCGAGGGCGGGCAAGTGTTACTGCAAGCAGCCGCTCTCAGCACGGCTGTAGCCAGCGTCACGCACAGCGGCCGCATAGACACCTCTGCACCACAAGCTGGTGCAGTGACTGTGTTGGCCGACAACGGCGTGATTAAGGTCGATGGCAGCATCACGGCCAACAGCAGTGGCCACGATGGACAAGGGCAAGCCAACAAAGGCGGCGACATCATCATTGGTCGCGAATCCGAATCAGGTGTGCTGGCTAAAAGCACCGACATGAGCGGAGCCAAGCTGGAGAGTCAAGGCGGGTTTGTAGAAACATCTGCACACCAATTGACGGTCGATGGTACAACGGTCAAAGCCGCTAACTGGTTGATGGATCCAGACAACATCGACATCACGGGCGATGCCTCCACAGCCACATCTGGCTACTCCAAACTCAAAGCCTCTGACATCGCCACGGCTTTGAATGCGGGCACCAATGTCACTGTGGCCACCACTGTGGCCAATCAATCCAATCAGCCTGCATACAAAGACACTGCGGGTACGGGCACAGGCAGTGCGGTCACGGGCGACGGCAACATTCTGGTCAATGCGGCCATCGTCAAAAATACTACAACGGCCGCTACTCTGACCTTGTCTGCCGATAACGGCATCACAGTCAATCAGCGCATTGGCAGGGCAAGTGGCGACACATCTTCG
>CAJBHE010000009.1 GCA_903952885.1 uncultured Burkholderiales bacterium | reverse complement strand
GCCGGTGTCGCCCACATGGATGGTCCATGCGCGCACTTCTTTCACGCCAGCGGTGAAGTAGGTTTGCAGGCCCAGCAAGGTGTAAGCAGAGCGAATGAGACGGTTCAGGCCTGGCTCGTCTTGGCCGAGTTCTTTGAGGAACTCCAAGCGGTCTGCATCTTCCATCTCAGACAGCTCGGCTTCGATCTTGGCGCAAATGGCCACCACGGGGGCGTTTTGCGCTTGGGCAAACTCTTTGAGGCGATCTAAGAAAGGGTTGTTTTCAAAGCCGTCTTCCGACACGTTGGCCACAAACATGGCGGGCTTGGCGGTGATGAAGAAGAACTGCTTGAGTTCGACCAGCTCTTCTTTGCTGAAGTCGATGGTGCGCACGGGCTTGGTGTCGTTCAGCGCGGTTTGGCATTTCTCAAGAATCGCCATTTGCTTGACGGCTTCTTTGTCGCCCGAGCGGGCAATCTTGCTCACGCGGTGGATGGCTTTTTCGACAGCCGCCAAATCGGCCAAACACAGCTCAGTCTGGATGACCTCAATGTCTGCAATCGGGTCGACCTTGTTGGCCACGTGAATCACGTTGTCGTCTTCAAAGCAGCGCACCACGTTGACGATGGCGTCGGTTTCGCGGATGTGGGCCAAGAACTTGTTGCCCAAGCCTTCGCCGGTGCTCGCGCCAGCCACTAGACCAGCGATGTCCACAAACTCCACAATGGCGGGGACGATGCGCTCTGGCGTGATGATTTCGGCCAACTGCTGCAAGCGCGGATCCGGCACCTCGACCACGCCGGTGTTGGGCTCGATCGTGCAAAAGGGGTAATTCTCAGCCGCGATGCCCGCTTTGGTGAGGGCGTTGAACAGGGTGGATTTGCCAACGTTGGGCAAACCCACGATGCCGCATTTCAAACTCATAAAAATATCCTTGTAACTGACCCAGATTGTAATGACGCAGCCCAGCCGTTCTAAACCGGCTAGGGCTTGCGAAGTGGAGGGCTGAAAACCTGACGCCATGCGCTGGCGTGCCGCCCTCCTACAATCAACTTCATGGCTCAAAAACTTGACGTTTGTATTCGCGGCGATGGCATGGTGGGACGCACCTTGGCCTTGCTGCTCGCACGCCAAAAACTGCGCGTGGGTTTGGTCAACTCTGCCCCTAAAACTGCGCAGGACGTTAGGGCTTACTCACTCAACAACGCTTCGCGCGAATTGTTGTCTAGCTTGCGCTGCTGGCCCGACGCCTTGCACGCCACACCCGTACAACACATGCGCGTGTGGGGCGACGATGGCGGCTTTACCCACTTTGAAAGCCCTTCGCCCGAGGGCCTGTCTTGGATTGTGGACGTGCCAGTGCTTGAAGCCCAACTGGCAGATGCCGTGCGTTACCAGGCCGAAATTACTCCTCTCTCCGCCCCCGAACCCGCCGCTTTGACGGTGGTGTGTGAAGGTCGCGCCAGCGCCACCCGAACTGAATTGGGGGTGAACTTTGACGTGTTGCCTTATCAGCAGCACGCCTTGGCCGCACGCGTGCGTTGCAGCACGCCGCACCGCCAGCAAGCGCTACAGTGGTTTCACCGCGGCGCCCAGGGCTTAGAAATTTTGGCGCTGCTGCCCTTGGGCGGCGCGCTGGGCAGCACCGCCAGCTTGGTTTGGTCGCTGCCCCCCGAGCGGGCCAAAGACATGCTGGCTTTGAGTGCCGAAGCATTTGGTGTCGCACTTGAACATGCCAGCCAAGGTGTGCTCGGCCAAATCGAGCTGACCAGCGAACGCGCCATGTGGCCTTTGCAGCTGGCCTGTGCCGACCGTTGGACGGGCAACTTTGCCGACGGCAGCGCTTGGGCACTGGCGGGTGATGCGGCCCACAACATTCACCCTCTCGCAGGCTTAGGCCTCAACCTCGGCTTGGCAGATGTGGCCGAGCTGGCAAACGTGCTCAAAACCCGCGAAGCCAAAGATTACTGGCGCAGCGTGGGTGACCGTTACTTCATGCGCCGCTATGAACGCGCGCGTAAGGCCGACATAGTGCCCACTTGGTTGGCCTGCGATGGCTTGCAGCGGCTGTTTGCCCATCCCAACCCCGGCGTGCAAGTGCTCCGCAACTGGGGCATGAATAGGTTCAACAGCCTCACCCCCGTCAAGGCTTGGGCCATGCACCAGGCCATGGGTTAAACATTTCAAAAATGAAGCTTCATATGCAACAGACCTTCCGCTCTCTCGCCGCCGCTGTCCTGATGGCACTCAGCCTCTCTAGCGCCATGGCCCAAGGTCATGAAGCCACCATTCGCAAAAACCTGAGTGAGCGCATTCCGCAAATCCCCAAAATAGAAGAAATCACGCCCACACCTTTGGCTGGCATATACGAACTGCGCCTGAGCACCAACGAGATTTACTACAGCGACGCCGCTGGCAACTTCCTCATTCAAGGCAACTTAATTGACACCAAGAGCAAACGCAACCTGACCGAAGAACGCGAGTCCAAACTGAGCGCGATTGATTTCAGCGCCCTGCCTTTGAAAGACGCCATCACCATCGTGCATGGCAATGGCAAGCGCAAACTGGCCGTGTTTGAAGACCCCAACTGCGGCTACTGCAAACGCTTTGAACGCGATTTAGCCAAGATCGACAACGTAACGGTGTATTTGTTTTTAATGCCCGTGTTGGGCCCTGGCTCGGTTGAAAAATCTCGCAATGTGTGGTGTGCCAAAGACCCAGCTACCGCTTGGAAAGACTTGATGCAAAAAGACGTGACACCCGCCGCCGTTCAGTGCAACACCGCCGCAATTGACCGCAACTTAGACTTTGGTCGCAAATACAAAATCACTGGCACGCCAACGCTGGTGGCGCAAGACGGCACACGCGTACCGGGGGCCATCGACAGCGCCAAAATTGAACGACTGTTGGCCGACGCCAGTAAGTAATCAAGCCTAGCAATAAAGAAACGAGATCGACATGGTGCACTCCCCCATCACCCCCAACAGCGACGCTGGCAAGCTGATTGCACGCTTGGGCTATGCAGGCCTCGTCCCGTTTGTAATGCTTGCACTGTTGATGTGGATCGTCACTGATGAGGCGCACCCGTTTGTTGCGATTGCGCTGAGCGCCTATGGCGCGACCATCGCTGCGTTTCTAGGAGGCATCCACTGGGGTATTGGTCTCCGCCACAACGCACCGCAACGCAAGTTGCACATGGTGTGGGGCGTCATACCATCGTTGGTGGCATGGGTTGCGGTCATCATGCCGGCCTTTGCGGGCTTGCCTTTGCTGGCCGTGCTCTTGGTAGCCTGTTATTTGGTGGATCGCAAAACATGGCCCGAAGCAGGCCTGCGCGATTGGATGACCATGCGCTTTCGCTTGACCGTGGTGTCCACCCTGGCTTGTTTGCTGGGCGCTGCCGCCACTTAAAACCCCATGCACTACCGCATCGAAGCCGCCGATCTGCACGCGCATCTGTATGGCGTCACCCTCACCATCGCGCAACCCGCGGCAGGCCAGCGCGTGTCGCTGCCTGTGTGGATCGCCGGCAGCTACATGGTGCGGGAATTTGCCAAGCAACTCACTGGCATTAGCGCACGTCAAGGCAAGCGTGCCGTGGCTGTGCAACAGTTAGACAAAGCCACATGGGCGCTGGACTGTGAAGCAGGTACACCCCTCACCCTTCACTACCAAGTGCACGCGCATGATGACTCGGTGCGCACCGCGTGGCTGACGACGCAGCGCGGATTTTTCAATGGCACAAGCTTGTGTTTGCGGGCTGAAGGTTTGGCCGATGTGCCGCATCACATTGAACTCGTCGCTGAAACATTCAATGTAGCGTTAGATAAGCATCACACCGGCGCTGCGCCAGTAAAGTGGCAAGTGGCCACAGGCCTCACCCCCTTCAAAACCGACCGCCAAGGGTTTGGCACCTATGTGGCCGCCAATTACGACGAGCTGGTGGACTGCCCCGTGGAGATGGGTGCGTTTTGGAGTGGAAACTTCAAAGCCTGCGGCATCGAGCACCGTTTTGTGGTGGCAGGAGCCACACCTGCTTTTGACGGTGAACGCTTGCTGAGCGACGCGCAAAGAATTTGTGAAACCGCCATTCATTTTTGGCACGGCAAAAAGCACTCAGCCACGCCGCACAAAAACTATGTGTTCATGCTCAACGCAGTGGCCGATGGCTATGGCGGACTCGAGCACCGCAACTCAACAGCGCTCATTTGTAACCGCGCTGACTTGCCGCGCTGTAACAGCAACGATGGCTCTGCCAAGGACGCCAAGCAAAGCGATGGTTACACCACGCTGCTGGGCCTCATCAGCCACGAATATTTTCACACTTGGAACGTCAAGCGCTTGCGCCCTGTCGAGTTTGCGCGTTACGACTACACCCAAGAGAACTACACCGAGCTGCTGTGGTTCTTTGAAGGCTTCACCAGCTACTACGACGATTTGCTGCTGCGCCGCGCAGGGCTAATTGACGATGCGCAGTATCTGAAGCTGCTCAACAAAACCATCAACCAAGTGCTACAAACACCAGGCCGCGAGGTGCACAGCGTGGCACAGTCGAGCTTTGAAGCATGGACCAAGTACTACCGCCAAGACGCCAACAGCCCTAACCTCACGGTGAGCTACTACACCAAGGGCGCACTGGTGGCCTTGTGCCTAGACCTGACGCTGCGCCAGCATGGCGTGAAAAACCACAGCGTGTCGCTGGACGATGTGATGCGTGCCTTGTGGGCACGTTGCTGCACTGGTCAGCAACACGGCCCGATGGCTGAAGCAGATGTGCTGGCGGTGCTCAAAGAACTCACAGGCCGCTCATGGGCCGCGGAGTTCAAAGCGTGGGTGCATGGCACACGCGACCTGCCATTAGAAAAACTCTTGGCAAACCACGGCGTGAACGTGCAACACGATCCTGCTCAACTGGCGCAGCGTTTGGGCTTGCGCGTGGCAGAAGACCACAGCGTGCAAATCAAAACCGTGCTCAATGGCAGTGTGGCGCACAAGGCTGGCTTTGCGCAGGGCGACGAGTGGCTGGGTGTGGAAGTCGCAGGCAAAACAGTGGCGCAAACGCCCTCGGCTTGGCGCATCAAAAAACTGGACGACTTATTGCTGTACGCAGGCACGGCCAAAAAAGTAACCGCCCTTGTCAGCCGTGACCGTCAACTGCTACGTCTGAACCTCGCTTTGCTCGACTCAAAAGCCAACAGCACTTGGCGTCTCGTGCTAGACAACCCCAAGCTCGTGGCCAAGTGGCTGGCCCTATAGTTGACATGTACTGAGTAAATTCATCCTCTTTGCCCAATCATTGGAAAGTTACCCCATGAACTACGAATTCATCACCGTCCAGACCGAAGCCGACCAAGTGGGCGTCATCACACTCAACCGCCCCAAGCAGCTCAATGCGCTCAATGCCCAGTTGATGGTTGAGTTAGGCCACGCCCTCAAAGAGTTTGATGCCAACGAAGCCATTGGCTGCATGGTCATCACCGGCAGCGAAAAAGCCTTTGCCGCAGGCGCTGACATTGGAGCCATGGCCACCTACAGCTTTGCAGATGTGTACAAGAACGACTACATCACCCGCGATTGGGAAACCATCCGCAGCATCCGTAAGCCCGTCATCGCTGCCGTGAGCGGCTTTGCTTTGGGAGGTGGCTGTGAACTGGCGATGATGTGCGACTTCATCATCGCCGCCGACAACGCCAAGTTTGGCCAACCTGAAATCAAACTCGGCGTGATCCCAGGCGCGGGCGGCACGCAACGTTTGCCACGCGCCGTGGGTAAATCTAAAGCGATGGACCTCGCATTGACCGGCCGCATGATGGACGCAGTCGAAGCCGAGCGCTCAGGCCTGGTCAGCCGCGTCGTCCCATTGGACAAACTGATGGAAGAAACCTTGGGCGCAGCACTGATGATTTGCGGCTACTCGCAAATCGCTGCAATGGCAGCCAAAGAGTCGGTCAACCGCGCATTTGAAGGTGGTTTGGCCGATGGCGTGATGTTTGAACGCCGCCTCTTCCACGCCTTGTTTGCCACAGCTGACCAAAAAGAAGGCATGGACGCGTTCGTCAATAAGCGCCCCGCGGCATTCAAAAACCAATAAGCCTTCGAGCGAAAAGCGCATAAATGCCCACAGTTTGTGGACCTTAATGCGATGGCTACCATGTGATGTTCTGAATCAGAAAGCACCGCATGGAACTCTTGACCGACCCACAAACGTGGATTGCCTTTGCCACCCTTACCGCCCTTGAACTGGTGCTTGGCATCGACAACATCATCTTCATTTCCATCTTGGTGGACAAACTTCCTCTTGAAAAACGAGAATTTGCGCGACGCATTGGTTTGTTCATGGCCATGTTCATGCGCATTGGCTTGCTTTTGCTGTTGTCGGTCATCGTGGGCTTGGTTGAGCCTTTGTTCACGGCATTTGGCCAAGCCATTTCGGGCCGCGACTTGATTTTGATTTTGGGTGGACTTTTTCTGATTTGGAAAAGCACGGGTGAAATTCACCAATCGCTTGAGGGCGAAGAAGAGCACGGTCGCACAGCCGGCGGCAACACCATGGCATCGGTCATTTTGCAAATCATGTTGATTGACTTGGTGTTCTCACTTGACTCTATCATCACAGCGGTTGGCATGGTAGATGAAGTGGCCATCATGATTGCCGCCGTCATCGCGTCAGTGGGCTTGATGATGGCATTTGCATCCAGCATAGGCCGTTTTGTGTCCAACCACCCCTCCATCAAAATGCTGGCTCTCACCTTCTTGGTAGTGGTAGGCGTGGTGTTGATGGCCGAGGGCTTGGGTCACCACATTCCCAAGGGCTACATTTACTTTGCCATGGCGTTTTCATTGGGCGTTGAAATGCTCAACATCCGCTTTCGCAAGCGGGCCAAAACAGTCGTTCAGCTGCACCAACAACAGCCCTGAGCCATCTGCACTCCCCTTTTTTTCTTGAAATTAGAATAGAGGGCATGCAATCTGAAGAAAAAAATGGCCTACACACTCAAGCAGCGTTGGTGCTTGTATGTGCGATAGCGTACTTTTACGCTTATCACGTCAACATGTATTGGTTCAATTGGACCGAGTTTTCACACGGCACCAATTGGGTTTTCCTTCCCAGCGGTTTGCGCCTGCTGATGGTGCTTGTGTTACCAGTGGAGGCGGCTTTGGGCATCATGGCGGCGTCTCTGGTGATCAACTACACATCGATGCCAGATACCCATGTGTTTAACATCGTGACATCTTTGATCTGTGGGGGAGCGCCTTACTTATCGCGCTTCATCGCGGTTCGTTTTCTTCAGCTCAACCCTCAGCTTGCAGGTTTGACATCTGCAGAATTCTTCAAACTTTCAGTGCTGTTTGCCATTGCCAACGCCACCCTGCATCAAATTTGGTATGCTAGAAATGGCTTCACAGAGAACTGGCTTCAAAGTGAAATGGTCATGTGCATCGGCGACTGGGTGGGCACCGTCCTGGTGCTGGCATTGGCCAGCCTTTTGATCAAGGGCTTCAAGCGCACACGAGGCTCATTGAACCGCTGACCCCGCGCCCCAAGTGGCAACAATGTCATTAAGTCTGCGCAAGCTGAGACTTAAAATTTGTGCCCCCATGACACAGAACCACAGGCCCCTGACTAAGAAGCACAAGCCCAAGGTATGGCTGCGCCGAGAAAGACAGCTCAGCAACCCTGAGTACAAAAAATACTTGTATGCAAAATACAAAGTCGCCTTCTCGATGCGCGAACTTCAGTTCACTTTCAATGGGCAAAAATTTTCAAGCGCAGCACCCTTGATGCAGCAACTTCACAGCTACGAAAGCACGGAAGTTAATCTCACTTGGTATGTCTTTGTCGTGTTTTTAAGCTTGCTATGTTTGGTGTCATACACCGTCTTTTTGATCGATCAATACTTACTAGCATTTCGTTAATTTTTTAGCTATCCCCAGAATCACCTGATGCTTTGACTTCCGGACGGATGGCGTCATCGGGCTTTGGAAAACACATCTTCTCCCCGTCCCATTTTTGGCCACACCAGCACAATCCATCTTCATTGATGATGCAAGTGCCAGTTCCGCAACATCTCGGGTCTTCTGTCATAGCGTTCTCCGCAAAGCGTTAAAGTGAAAAAAATAAGCGCAACACACGACGGTCCTTACCATTTCCGTTGAACAGGATATAACGAAATCTCATTTCTCGAGATTTTGAGAGATTCATTGACCGAAAGTTAATTCTTCTGCAGTTGGGTTTGTTTTTTGACATTCCAAGAAAAAACCCACAGCCAAAAGACTGTGGGTTTTTATTTTTGGTGGTGGTAGCGGGATTTGAACCTGCGACATCAGCATTATGAATGCTGCGCTCTAACCAACTGAGCTATACCACCGATCAGGGCGGTATTGTAGACGAAAAGTTAGATCAATCATCCAACGCGGCCAACACACCAAAGGTGCGCTGTGCATAGGCTAAGCCATGACCAGCTTGCACGCCAAAGTCGAGTACCTCGCCAATCAAGATGTCGTGGTCACCCGCAGACACAACTTGCGAAATGCGGCAATCAAACCAAGCAATCACATTTGCTAAACGCGGGTGTTGGTTCATGCCGCGGACCAGGTTTTGATCTGCAAAGCGTTGGGCTTGTGTGCCTTGCGCAAAATTAAGCGCGATGTCTTTTTGCTGAGCGCCCAACACGTTGACCATGTAGCCCCCTGCCGTGACAAAGGCTTCGTGGCTGGCCGAAGTTTTGCGCACACTCCACAACACCATGGCGGGTTCTAGCGACACAGTGTTGAATGAGTTGCAGGTCATGCCCCAGTCAAGGCCCTGGGTGTGAGCAGTCACCACGGTCACGCCGGTGGTGAAGCAGCTCATGGCGTCTTTGATGTTCACACGTACTTTCTAAGTTTGTTTTATAAAAACGCCAGAGCGTCTTGTGCAGCCACACGGCCTTCGTCGGTGGGGATAACCCACATCTCAACGGTGCTATTGTCGGCGTGAATCGAAGCCAAGCTGTCGCCGGTGGCCCTTGCATTGCGTGCGGCATCCACCTGCACACCGAGATAAATCAAAGACTCACACACTTGTTGGCGCAAAACGGCGTCGTGCTCGCCAATACCGCCGGTGAAGGCCAACACATCCAAGCCACCAATACAGGCGCTGAGCGCTCCCACTTCGCGCACCACACGGTGACCAAACAAGTCGGTGGCAAAGCGTGCGGCTTCAGATTTAGAAGCTCGCAACGTACGCATATCCGCACTTTCTCCCGACACACCCAGTAAGCCACTTTGTTTGTACAGCAGCTTTTGAATTTGGTCGTGGTCCCAACCTTGTTCCATCAAATACAGCAACACACCTGGATCGAGCGCACCGCTGCGCGTGCCCATCATCAAACCATCGAGTGCGGAAAAGCCCATGGTGGTGGCGCGGCTTTGGTGGTCGGTGGTGGCGCACACACTGGCCCCATTGCCCAAGTGGGCCATCACCGTGCGGCCAGCAGAGCGGGGCACTTCGCGCTTGAGCACTTGGCTCACGTATTGATAAGACAGGCCATGAAAACCAAAGCGGCGCACACCTTGTTCGGTGAGCTTTTTGTCAATGGCAAAGGTGGTTTCCAAAGGTGACAAGGTGCGATGAAACGCCGTGTCAAAACACGCCACTTGCGGCACGTCTGGAAACAACTCAGCAAACGCCGTGATACCCGCCAAGTTGTGCGGCTGGTGCAGAGGCGCGAGTGCATTGAGCGTGGCAAGCTGCGTCATCACCTCGGGCGTCACACGCACGCTGCCGCTGTAAAAAGCACCACCATGCACCACGCGGTGTGCAATGGCTTGCACCTGCAAATGCACAAAGCGCGAGGCCAGCAAAGCTTTGAGTGTGCTGAGCGCGGCATCAAACACATCTTGCGCGGGCTGCACCTGTACAGCCGCTGATTCTTTGGATTGGCCCTTGACACAGAAGCTGATGCGCGGCTGGCCCGAAGGCTCTAAGCCTTCGATATTGCCCGTGACTTCGGCCTCGACCATGCAAGCATCCGTGCTAGCGCCCTGAATGGAATACAGCGCAAACTTGAGGCTAGACGATCCCGCATTGACAGACAAAATACTCATGCAGGATGCGTGCGGTAGTAGTGCGCAACGAGCTTGGCCAACAAAGCCGAAGCACTGCGCGTAGAGGCTGAGTCAGCGCGGCTGGTCAGGGCAATCGGCACGCGCGCGCCTAACACCACACCTGCGCCCAAAGCGCCAGCCAAATACTCGAGTTGCTTGGCCATCATGTTGCCCGACTCCAAATCGGGGGCCACCAAAATGTCGGCTTGTCCCGCCACGGCAGATTCGATGTGTTTGATCTCAGCTGCGTGCCGAGACACCGCATTGTCAAACGCGAGTGGGCCATCCAGCAAGCCGCCTTTGATTTGCCCACGGTCCGCCATCTTGCATAAAGCTGCGGCGTCGAGTGTGGACGGGATGTTGGGGTTGACGGTTTCAACAGCCGAGAGAATGGCCACTTTCGGAACGGCCACGCCCATGATTTGCGCAAACACAATCGCGTTTTGCACGATGTCGGCTTTCTCGGCCAAGGAGGGCGCGATGTTCAACGCGGCATCGGTGATGTACAGCGGCTTGGGGTACATCGGTGCTTCAAAGCGAAACACATGCGACATGCGTCGGCCCGTGCGCAGCCCTTTTTGCGACACCACGGCGTGAATCAACTCATCCGTGTGCAAGCTGCCTTTCATCAAGGCTTCTAGTTTTTTGTCGGCCGCCATTTGCGCGGCCACGTCAGCCGCATCGTGACTGTGCAAAGCGTCAATCACCTCCATGCCCGTCAGATCAATGCCAGCTTCGGCCGCCACCTTGCGCAGCTTGTTCTCAGGCGCAATCAGCACGGCGTGAATCAAACCTGAATGGTGGGCGTCCATCGCGCCTTGCAATGAGTCGGCATCACACGGGTGCACCACGCCGCAGCGCACGGGCTCTAAGTGCGCGCCCAGCGCCAGCAAGTTGGTGTGGCGCTGCTCAGGGTCAAACAGGCTGATGTGCGGCGCAGGAATGCGCGGCATGCGCAGCTTTTCGGTGGGGGCCATCACTTTGGCTACGCCGTAGAGAACGCGATCGCCTTTTTGGTTCACCAACAAGCAATCGAGCTCGACTGTTTTTTTGTCGTCTTGTTTGGAGATGCAAGTCACCGTCACATTCAGCGTGTCGCCAATTCGCACAGGGCGGCTGAAGTGCAGGTTCTGCTCCAGGTAAATCGTGCCCGGGCCGGGAAACACCGTGCCCAGCAAAGTGCTGATGAGCGAGCCACCCCACATGCCGTGGCCAATGACGCCATGAAACAAAGTGGCGTTGGCATAGGTGGGGTCGAGGTGCGCGGGGTTGGTGTCGCCCGACACCGCTGCAAAGGCCTGAATGTCGGCCAAGGTCAAGGTGCGCACCAAGCGTGCCGCTTGCCCCACCACGATGCTGTCGTAGGGGTGGTTTTCTAGCCACGCGTTTGTGGGGTCGTTGGTGAGATCAGTGATTTCAT
This sequence comes from uncultured Burkholderiales bacterium, assembly GCA_903952885.1. Taxonomy (GTDB): domain Bacteria; phylum Pseudomonadota; class Gammaproteobacteria; order Burkholderiales; family Burkholderiaceae_C; genus Limnohabitans. The sequence continues at coordinate 15,092 of CAJBHE010000009.1, read as the reverse complement.
TCATGTTGCGTATCAATTTACAGCGTGGCTGCCAGCATCCACATAAATGGTTTGACCCGTCATGCCGCTGGCGGCATCGGTGCATAAGAAGGTGCTGAGGTTGGCAATTTCTTGCAGCGTCACCAAACGGCCCAGCGGGGCTTTGGCGATGTTGCTTTGCATGAGCGCATCAAAGCCTTCAATACCCGAGGCCGCGCGCGTGGGGATGGGCCCTGGCGACACCGCATACACGCGCACGCCTTGGGGTCCAAGCTCCACTGCCATGTAGCGCACCAGCGACTCAAGTGCCGCCTTCACCGGCCCCATCAGGCCATAGTGGGGCACGGCTTCATCCGCACCCAAATAAGACATGGTGACCATGCTGCCGCCGTGCGACATGTGCGGCGCACACAGCTTGGCCAGCGTGGCAAACGAGTGGCACGACACCTCCATGGCGCGGGCAAAACCCACACTGGAGCTGTCAATCACGCGGCCATGTAAATCGGCCAGCGGCGCCCACGCGATGGAGTGAACCACAAAGTCCAAACGGCCCAGTTTGGTCGCAGCATAGGCCACCAACTTTTCTAAGTCATCTGGTGTTTCAATGTTGCAAGTTTGCAGGTCCATGCCAAGGGGCTTGGTCAATGGTTCGACAAACGGGCGGGCTTTGTCGTTCAGGCACGATGCCACCACTTCTGCGCCCATGGCCTGCGCTTGACGCGCACAACCCCACGCAATGCTGTGCTCGTTGGCTAGGCCCAATACCAAGCCTTTCTTACCCTTTAGATCAAAGCCGGACATCGTGTTCATAAAAACTCCTCAAAGCCAAGCGTGGGTTCAAAACGTCCCGCCACAAAACGCAAACGCGTCGGCCCAGGCATGGCACGTTGCCCCACCGAATGACGCACATCCCCGGGATAGCACAAATTTCGGACGCCATCTTCATCAAAAGTTTCTGGCAAAACCAAGGTCGGCTTTTGCTGCTTTGCTAAGTTCAACACACTCGCCGTACTGCTGTGTGACAACAAAGACACCAAGGTCATGATCTGCGGCGGTGCTAAAGGCAAGCCCCCAGCCCAATAGCGAGTCAAGGCCTCTAAGGGGCTGAGCCACACGCTGTCAATGGCCTCGATGTTGTCGTGGATGGGGTGCTGACCCGTTGGCAGCACAGCCACAAAAAATCGCGTGTCAAAACGCTTGTTGGTCACAGACGGTTGCATCGGCGTGATCCAGCGCGACCATGGCGCCAACTGCTGCGTGTCCACGCGTAAACCTACACTTTGCAACACATCTAAAAAACCTTGGCCACCATGCAATGCTTGCTGCCAAAGTTGGCGCTGACCCGAGTCGTGCGCCAAGACTTTTCCATCGATTGAGCGGGCATACAACACACCGCACTCTTCCAGCACTTCGCGCACGGCTGCCACATACAGACCAGCAGCGGTGTGATGCGATAAATCGGGTTCACCCAAGGCACTGTGAAGCTCTACCGCTGAGGCGTCTAAAAAGGCATGAACTTCAGGTGTGCAATCGGCATCGTCTAATTTGCCACCCGGAAACACATAGGCTCCACCCAAAACAGCCGAAGCTTTGTGGCGACGCAGCAAAAAGACTTCTAGTCCTCTTTTGGGCTCATCACGTAATAACACCACCGTGGCCGAAGCCCGCGGTGGTGTGGTAACGATTTCGCTATTGAGTTGCATGAACTCAGCGATGGGTCTAGAGGTTACTTCGCGGTGTAAGTCACATCAGCGCGGCGATTTTGCGCCCAAGCAGCCTCATCATGGCCTTCAGCTTTTGGCTTTTCACTACCAAAGCTCACAGGCTCAGCTTGGTTGTCTTTCACGCCGTAAGCCTTCAGGCCACGGACCACAGCCTCAGCACGTTTTTGACCCAAAGCCAAGTTGTACTCGCGGCCACCGCGTTCGTCGGCATTGCCTTCTACACGTACTTTCAAAGCACCATTGGCAGCCAAGTATTTACCCTGACGCTCAACCACGGCAGCTTGGTCTGCCTTGATATCGAACTGGTCAAATCCAAAGTAAACGCTACGCTCCTTAGAGATAACGCTGTTAGGGTTCAAGTGGTCGGCCATCACGGAAGTCACGGCAGAGGCTGGCGAGGTTGCCTTGGCATCGGAAATTTGGCTGTTGTCGAGTTTGGTTGAGCTGCAAGCAGACAACAAGGCCACGGACAAAATGGAGACGATTGAGATAAGGCGTGTGGACATGTTTTTCCCAGTTTGAAAATTAACTTCTTTATTTTAACGGACACCTAACGTTAAGAAAGTGTTGTTTTTTTTGACACTTAGAGAAAATCTTTTATAAATCATAGACATAGATAATTTTGTTAATATTAATTCTTTTATTTATATGAATTAGCTAAAAAGAATTAACTTGACGATAGGTTACCTGATTGACCGGTTAACTTGCAATAAAGCAGCGCGTTGACGGCCCTGGCTGTGCCCATGTAAATTCGACTTCCCGCTAGAAATTTCGGGACGTATTAAATACAAAAACATGAAGTGCTGGTAGCTCGGCTCGAAGGATAAGCAGATGTCAACTTTCAAAATTTTGGTCACCAGTCAAAAAGGTGGCGTGGGTAAAAGTACGGTTTCTGCCAATTTGGCAGCTTATTTGCGCCGTCAAGGCAAAAGCGTCACCCTGATTGACTTTGATACCCATGGCTCCTCCAGCACTTGGCTGACTCGCGCTCCCAATATTGGCGTGGTGGTGCAACACCACATACTTCCGCTGGACCAAGGCGGCAACCGCCCCATCTTGGATGCACGCCTGCATCTGCGCCGCGCTGCAAGCAGCACTGAGGTAGTCATTTGCGACTTAACTTGGACCGACTCAATTGCGGGCGAGCTGATGTTTGAATACGACTTGGTGATCGTCCCTACCTCGGTGTCTGAAATTGAACTGGCTGCTACCTCTGGCTTTTTGAGCCGCCACCGCTGGGTGTTTGATTCGGCCATTCACACGCCCCCCACTCTATTGGTCTGTCCCACCCGTGTGCAGCCAGAACAACTGCAAAGCGATGTGTTCTCAAAACAGCGCTTCCCTGTCAGCTTCATGCTCGCGCCGCCTGTGTTGGAAGCCCAATCGGCCCGTGAAATGTTTGAGCGTGGTTATTTGATGGATTTGCCAGACGCGTGCGGCGCGTCATTCAATGAGTTTGGTCAAGCCGTTTGCGCAGCACGCGAAATGCGTGAATCTGCCCATAGCATGCGCCAAACCACTCAGGCTCGCACCACATCGCCAGCCGCGCGCGGCGCTGCCGTAAATCGTCATAATGTGTTGGCTAATTCATCCACGCTCTCCAGCCAATATTCAATTTTAGGACGCCACCGCATGCAAAAAGTTCGCCCAGAGGAGATGGTCAACAAATCTGCCCCCCACATGGGTGCGCCAGAGAGCACGCAGATTGCATCCATGGGAATTCCCCAATTTCTCAAACGCATGTCCATGGGCGTCTTAAATAAATGAGCTCCGAACCACAATTTTTGTCTTTTAAAGGACTGAAGCAGTACACACCTGAAACCGGTTGGGGACAAGTCAATTCGATTTTAAAGTCTCACACAGAGTCGTTGGCCACTACGAAGCCAGTTGTACCTGACAACGTTCCAACATTGACAGAAATGCCAGATGCGCCTGCGGGACAGACTCCCCCCATTTTTGACGCGCTCATTCAAGAACTATTTGAGCAGTTGCGCGTGCCACCCAGCGATGATTTGACACAAACTTGGCGCACCATTGCGGCTGAAGTGAACTTGCTGACTGAACGCATGGCCTTGCAACGCGAGTTGCAAGATCGCTTGCAAAAACTCGACCATGAACTGATCAACTTGCGTGGCACGATTTTGTCGCACTTGAACGAAGTGCAACACGCCGCAGACCAACAGCTGTCCTCTGCGCGCTTGCGTGCTGAAGTCTCAGCCCTCGCACAAACCAAACTGTCGGCCAAACTGACGAACAACCGATAAATACAACCTAGCCTAGGAGCGCTTTGCATGCTGGACAAACTCAATCAGATTTATCCGGTGCGCTACACAGCGTTCATTGCATCGGCAGTTTTACTTGTTGTCTCTCTGCTGGGATCGGGAATCATGGGCATGAGTGGATGGTGGCCAACGGTCTTTTTGATGCTCACGCTCGTTGGCATCCGAGACCTCCAACAATCTCATCACTCCATCCTGCGTAATTACCCGGTCATCGGGCACTTGCGCTTCATGTTCGAATACATTCGTCCTGAGATACGACAGTACTTCTTAGAGTCGGAAACCGAAGCTGCACCGTTCTCGCGTGCTCAACGCAGCTTGGTGTATTCACGTGCCAAGGGTGAGACAGACAAGCGCCCTTTTGGCACACAACTCGATGTGCGCGCCATTGGTTATGAGTGGATCAACCACTCGATCGTGCCTAGTAAGTTGGCAGGCCATGATTTCCGCGTAAAAGTAGGCGGTAAAGACTGCAAACAGCCCTACAACATCAGCCTGTTCAACGTGTCAGCCATGAGCTTTGGCGCCTTAAGCGCCAATGCCATCCAAGCCTTGAACTTGGGCGCCAAGATGGGTGGCTTTGCACACGACACAGGCGAAGGTTCGATCTCGCGCCACCACCGCGCCCAGGGAGGCGACTTGATTTGGGAAATCGGCTCAGGCTACTTCGGATGCCGCGACGAGCTAGGCCGCTTCAGCCCTGAGCGCTTTGTAGAAAACGTGCGCTCCCCCCAAGTCAAGATGGTGGAAATCAAACTCAGCCAAGGCGCCAAGCCAGGACATGGCGGTGTGTTGCCAGGCCCCAAAGTGACCGAAGAAATTGCAGAAGCTCGCGGGGTGATGGTGGGAGAAGACTGCGTATCCCCTGCCTCTCACAGCAGTTTTTCAACCCCACTTGAAATGATGGCCTTCATTCAACAGCTGCGCACACTGAGTGAGGGCAAGCCCGTGGGCTTCAAGCTGTGCATTGGCCATCCATGGGAATGGTTTGCGATTGTCAAAGCGATGTTGGAAACAGGCATTCAGCCAGATTTCATCGTGGTCGATGGCGCAGAAGGCGGCACAGGCGCCGCCCCCCTCGAGTTCTCAGACCATATGGGTATGCCTCTGCAAGAAGCCTTGCGCTTGGTGCACAACACCTTGGTGGGGGCAGGTTTGCGCAACAGCATTCGCGTGGGCGCCAGCGGCAAAATTGTGAGCGCTTTTGACATGGCGCGCGCCTTGGCCTTAGGCGCTGACTGGTGCAACAGTGCACGGGGTTTTATGTTTGCACTGGGCTGCATCCAAGCCCAAACCTGCCACACTGGCAACTGCCCCACTGGCGTGACCACTCAAGACCCAACTCGCCAAATGGCATTGGTTGTGCCCAGCAAAGCTGAGCGCGTACAAAATTTCCATGAACACACGCTGGAAGCTTTACAAGAGCTGATGGAAGCCTCGGGCCTTAAAACACCGCATGACTTCTCGCCACGTCACATCATGCGCCGCGTGAGCGAAACACAAACCTTGCACTTGTCGGACTTGATCGACACCCTAGAAACAGGTGCCTTGCTCAAAGACGATGTGAGCGCCTTGCCACCCGTCTTCAACGACTGGCCGCTCACAAGCGCTAAGCAGTTTGGAATTTAATCTGGAACGCGTGGGTACTGAATAGGCTTTTCACGGACCACTTGCGGAACACTTGCTGCAGCTGCAGCTGCCGTGGCGGCTGCACGCGCTTTATCAGCGGCCAAACGCTCTGCAGCAGCGGCCTTATCGGCGGCAACTTTGTCAGCGGCGGCTTTGGCGGCGCGGACTGCAGCCGCGCGTTCAGCGGCGGCTTTTTCTTCAGCCATTTGTTCGGCTGACTTCACAGGCTTTTCGGGTTGCATGCGCATAGCAACCGCTCGCTCGGCAGCCGCTTTTTGCTGAGCCAAGCGCTCTGCGGCAGAGGCTTTCTCAGATGCAGCAGCAGCCTTTTCAGCTTCACTGGCGGCCTTGGCTGCAAGCGAAGCTTTGTCAGCTGCCTTTTGCGCATCACTGGCAGCTACCGTGGCTTTCTCAAGGGTCTTTTCGATGTTCTTGATAGCCGTTGCTTCTGCCGCTGTTTGCGTGCGTTCGCGCACCTGCACGGCGGCATTCAAATCAGACTTGATTTTTTGAATTTCGCTCAGCAAAACTTGCGTGCTGGGTCCTTGCTGCGCAGCAGGCAGCGGGGGGGGCACCCGTGAAGAGGCTTTTTCAGCGACGGTTTGCAACTTGCCATCAAAGGATTGGAGCTTGCTCTCCAAGGTAGTCAGCTGTTTTTGCATGTCTTTGAACTTGAGGTCACTCGACTTGTTGGCCTCTGTGGCCACCACCATGGGCATGGTCGCTAGGCTCTTACCCAGTTCATCCAAACGTTTTGCAACTTGGGTTTGGGTGGTGATGACTTCGTCTTGCTTTTCAGTAATTTCCGAGAAATCAGAGTTGGTTTTACCAATTGCCGTCAAGCTGGCATCTACTTCAATCACACGCTTGGCCATGGCGTAGACCATGGTGTCTAGCTCCTTGATGGACTTGGTCATTTTCATGGTGATGGCAAAGAAGATGGCCATGGCAATCAACAAGCAAGTGCAAAAAGCACCCAACATGATGCGTGAGTGCATCACATTGCGACGGTTGTTTTCTTGAATCTTGAACACCACAGCACGCATGGTGGAGCTGACATCGGCGGCAATCGATGCCGAACGTGTCGACACCTCAGCCGAATCCAACACCACAGATGTGAGTTCTTCAATTTGACGCGCCACCTCATTGGTGTCCAGCGATTGAGAGGCGATTTCGTTCAGACGATCGGCTGTCGCCTCAACGTCCACGATGGCTTCTGGAGAGGCTCCCGCGTCTTCTGTCGGTTTTTGTTCGTCAGCCATGTTCAAACCTTTGCCTTAATTCGTTCCTCAAGCCGATCGAGTCGGATATTGAGTGTGTGTATGTCGTCAGTGAGCTTGCCTATACGGGCGTGAAGCACTTCACCCCATGTATCGGCTTGAGCAGGCACGTCTTGAATAGGCGCCAAAACCGCGTCGGTAATGGTGAGCTCAGCTTGGACAAACAGAGGCTGAGCTGGTATTTCCAACAATTCTTTGCCAGGAGCTTCCTCGGTCAGCGTGGGAATTTGAGCCAGAGCCTCTGCAGTCATCCCTTGGATGTCGTCAGGCAAATCAGGCACCACGATTTTGGGCATGGTTTCGGGTTGATAGCCAAGCTCAAAGGGCGACGCCTGAGGATGTATTCCTTCAACAACCTCAGCGTCAGTTGTACTTTTATCGTGTTCTTGGCTCATAAGCTCGTTCCTAGCGTGCGCTTCAGGACTTGGTAAATTGGGCGGTCATGGACTTGGTGCTGCGCAACCAACCTTTGACCAGCAAGGGATTGGACTGCATGAAAGCATCGGCTTGAGCCTTGGTTTCAAAAGGTCCAGCGACCAAAATGTAATAACGTTTACTTGAGTTTTTTTGACGAGCGCGCAAAATGCGGGACTTGGCATAAGCAGCGTTACTGCGCTGAAAACTGCGCATGTCCTCTAATGTGTCCATGGCGGCCAACTGAACCACATAACCACTGACGGGCAACTGATTAACCCAGTCTTCGTCAGAACCAGCATCAGGCTTTGCGTCTACCTTTGCATCGGTTTGACCTTCTTTGTCGTTCTTTTTCTTGTCCAGCAACTCGACAGAAGCCACTAAAGCCTCTGAAGCCACGCCCTCAGTTTGACTTGCCACAAGCGCAGACTCACTTGCCGCAGATGCAGCGAGTTCTGCCGCCACCAGAGCCTCTGCGCTGGCAGCAGATGCGACAGCTGCAGCAATGGCAACTTCGTCAGGCGCGGCCACGGCAGGCGTGCCGCGCAGCAAATATTTTTTTAGCAACTCAGCTTCTTCTAAAATCCAGTCTCTGTTCATCGCACCAAATACAGCGATGGACATGAGCAAAACCAACAGCACCCAACCAGCAAGTGATTTGCGAGGTTGACGTTTGAACAGATTTGCGTCCTCAGCACCAGTCGTAGACACCAACGCTGGTGCGCGTAATTCGGGCTCGCGTGATGTATCAGCCACAGAGGCCTCAAAAACTGGGGCCACAGGTGGTGCAACCTGCGGCGCTGAGACAGGCAATGGTGTCGCAGGTGGCACAAATGCGGGCAAGGGTTCAGAGGTCTGTGCAGTCTCCTCTTTCTTGCCAAAACCAGGCACGCGCCATGCGGTTTTGGTGGGTAAGTTAAGAAGCTTAGACACGGGCACCACTTCTTCACTCAGCGTAGGCGCATCAGACAAGAATGTGGGTTCAATCTTTGAAGCGATCGCAGATGGCTCGGGCTCGGTGGCCACCCAGTCGGTTAACTTTTGTTTGGCATCACCCGCTTCAGTTTCGACTTCCCACTTGAGCAAGTTTTTACCAAACGCATCAACTTTGCTTTGGTAATTGGCAGCGCTGTTGATGAGCAAAATGATGCTGATGTTGCCAGCCGGAAACCCATTCACCAAACGGGCCAACAGTTGCAGCTCAAAGTCTTGCATCAAGATCGAATCGCGAAATACCAAGAAGCGACGAGGCGCGTGTTTTTTGTCTTTTTCCAGCGCTTGGTCTAGCGTGATTTCAGACAGGATTTCGTTGAATTTTTGAACCAGCCGTTCAGAGTTGGTCGAGCTGCACCACTCAATATGGCTTTCGCCTTTGGCGCGCAGACGCTCTTCAAACAAGCTGCCGTAGTAATCGAGCACCATGTCATGGTCGCTCAGCACAGCGAGATTGATACTGCCTTCGGTCAACGACTTCAGAAGGATTTCAAATCTCAACCGGTCACCGGGGCTTTGATAGATGTCAGTCATGCGGGCTCAAACTTTGGGTCTTAAGAATTCATCAAAGCGCCATTCGAGTCGAACTTCATGTCGTCTGGAATAGAGGGCGATGGTTTGACCACTTCCTGGCCACGACCATAAGACTGGTTCAGGCTGAACACATAGGCAATGACCTGCGCAACTGCGTGGTACAGCGCCTCTGGAATCGGATGATCCAGCTTTGTTGTGAAGTATAAAGCGCGAGCCAGCAAAGGAGCCTCAAATATATAAACGTTGTGCTCTTTGGCTTCCTCACGAATACGTGCTGCCAAGCCATCATCTCCCTTGGCCACCAACATCGGAGCACCGTCGCCCATCGGGTCATACGCCAGAGCTACCGCAAAGTGGGTGGGGTTGGTGATGACCACGTCAGCGTCTTTGACTTTGCTCATCATTTTGTTGTTCAAGATTTCATGTTGACGACGGCGAATTTGGCCCTTGACCTCGGGGTTACCTTCCGAGTTCTTCATCTCGTCTTTGACTTCTTGTTTGGTCATCTTCAGCTTTTCATTGAGCTGATGGCGTTGCAAAGGCACGTCGACCAAAGCGACCAACACCAATCCAAGACTTAACCAAATGCAAGAATCCACAATGATCGTGCCAGCCACTTTGACCGCGACATTCAGGTCCATCTGCGAGATGTGCGTGAGGTCGTCCAAGTTGTTCATGACCGACACCAACAAAATAGCACCCACCAACACAAACTTGATCAACGCTTTACCAAGGTTGATCAACGCGTCTTTGCCAAACATGCGCGCCAAACCTGTCATGGGGTTGAGCTTGCTGAACTTGGGCATGATCATGCTGGGTGAGAAGATGAAGCCCCCGGCCAAGGTGGTCGACAAAATGGCGATCACGTAAAGAATGGCCATCAACGGCAAGACGATCAAAAAACCATCCACCATAGAACTGCCAAAAATGGCGGGCAACAACTCTGCCTTGTCGGTGATGCGGCGGTCAAACTGCAGCTGACTTTTGAACAGGCTGCTCATGCTGCTGAAGATGTGATGGCCCATCATGCTGAAAAAAACAGTGGCAATCACCATCATCGCTGCGGGTGCCAGCTCTTGCGAACGCGCGATTTGGCCGTCGTCGCGGGCTTTTTGTAGCCGCTGCGCCGTGGGTTCTTCGGTTTTATCTTGGCCGCTTTCTTCCGCCATATCAGCCCCCCAAATACGAACGCAGCATCATGAAGGCTTGCGTCCATACCCAATCAATGCGGGCCACGTTATTGCCCATCGAAAAAATCATCACGATAAAGCCCGTCAAGATCAGTGCAGGAAAGCCCACTGTGAAAATATTCAAACTAGGCGCAGCGCGGGCCACAAAACCTAGGCCGACGTTGATGAACAGCAAGGTCATCATCACCGGCAGTGCAATCAGGAGAGCCCCCAGAAACATCATGGAGCTCCAGTTGATCATCTTGCCCAACATGTCTTGACTGAAAAACGGCTGACCAATGGGAATCAGTTTGAACGACTCCATCACCAAGCCAAACACAATCAAATGGCCCCCCATCCCTAAGAAAACCAAAGTACCCATGATGTTGAACAGCTGTGACAACACAGGCACGCTGCCCATGTTGGGATCAACCATGTTGGCCATAGACAAACCCATAGAACCCGACATGGCTTGACCCGCCACCACCAAAGCAGCCGACGCCACTTGGAACACTAAGCCCATCGTCAGGCCAATCAAGATTTGACGGGAAATCTCCATCAAACCGTCAGCGGTGATGGGATCAATTTTGGGAATATCAATTTGTTGCGACACAAAAAACGCCATTGCAAAACCCAAGGACATGCGAATACGCATGTTGACGGCACGAATAGAAAAAATAGAGGTAAATGCCAAAAAAGCAGACAAACGCAACATAGGCCAAATGACGACCAAAAATTTGTCGAGGATGTCGAGGAGAGAGGCATTCATGGTGTCAAGGCACGTTACATGAACAAGCTGGGAATGCGCGTGAAGATGCCTTTGGTGTAATCCACCATGGTGTTGATCATCCAACCACCAGCTAAGGACATGGTCATGCCCACAGCCAAAATTTTAGGAATGAAACTCAAGGTTTGTTCGTTGATCGACGTGGCGGCTTGAAAAATACCGACCACCAAACCCACAATCAATCCCACAGCCAACAAGGGGCCCGAGATAATCATGGTCATCCATAAGGCTTGGCGTGCCAAATCAACCACTGCTGCGCTATCCATGTGCGTACCTCTTAGAAAACAAAGCTGTTGGCGAGCGAGGCCATCAACAGCGTCCAACCGTCAATCAGCACGAACAGCATGAGCTTGATCGGCATCGAAATAATCATGGGCGACAACATCATCATGCCCATGGACATCAACACGCTGGCCACGATCAAGTCGATGACCACAAACGGTATGTAAATCAAGAAACCAATCGTGAACGCACTTTTGATTTCTGACGTGATGAACGCTGGCATGAGCGTGGTGAATGGCACCTGGGTGGCATCTGTCAATTCACGGCGATTCGAGATTTGCATGAACATGGCAATGTCGTCTTCACGGGTTTGCTTGGTCATGAAATCGCGCACAGGCACTTCGGCTTTGATCAAGGCTTTGTCAAAGTCAAGCGTGCCGTTCATGTAAGGGCCCACGGCATCTTTGTACACCGTCTCAAACACGGGCGACATGATGAAGAAGGTCAAGAACAAAGCCAAACCAACCAACACCGTGTTAGGCGGCGTTTGTGCTGTACCAATGGCTTGACGCAGCAGCGACAACACAATAATGATCCGGACAAAAGACGTCATCATTAAAAGCATAGACGGCAACAGCGTGAGCGTGGTCATCAAGCCCAGCAATTGCAAGCTCATGCTGTACTGCTGTCCACCTTTGCCAGCAGCGCCTGTCACGTTGACCAACGGAATGCCTTGGGCATGTGACACCATGGGCAACGCCGCTAGAGCGATCAAAAGCAATGCCAAGATGACATAGAGAATTTTTTTGGTGATGGGCTTACGCAACATGGCTGGCCTCCTGCGTCCACGCATGCAGTGTTTTCACCTCAGCGGGACTCACACTGGCCAGCACCATTTGGTTGTCCACTTGAATCAACACCATTTTGTGCTTAAGGCTCAAGGGCAAAGCCTCGAGCACTTGAATACGTTTGTCTTCAGCCCCCTTCGCTGAAAAGCCTCGATTGCGCTTGACCCACCACAGAGCGCCGCACAGCAGCAGCAACACACTGAAGGTGCTGGCGAAGAACTGACCCCAATCGAAACTTTGCATGATGTTTTCCCTGTGCGCAATGACGGTTTTTTGACACTGGACGTGCCTATCTTTAGGGGTACTGCAAGGCGCGTGCCAGCTTCCTGTCACGGTATAGTTATTTGATGGACGGACTTCAAAACCCATGGGCGTGATTCAAGACTTGTTACACGCAGGCGGCACGGGTGGCCTGAGCTGGCATGTGCACGCCCATTACGCGCACAAGCGTTGGCAGCCCACGCTGCAATTGATTGAGCAGTTTTTGGCGCAGGTCCAACCGAAGTCAGACCATTTGCTGCTGATAGGCGGCAGTGCGGGCTGGATGATGCCGCCCAGCTGGCTGGCCCGCTTCAAACGCATCGATGCGTTTGACATAGACCCACTTGCACGATGGCTATTTGATTGGCAACACGGCAGGCGCTTGAGAGCGCAAGGCATAGAGGTTCGCCACCACCGCCAAGACGCCCTGGCCTCCCTGCCCGATATTTTGAAAGAACACCCGACGGCTTGCCTATGGTTTGACAACCTACTGGGGCAACACCGATTTCGTGTGCGCGATGAAGCGCGCGTGGAGCGCGAGTTGGCCCAACTCAAAACCACGCTTCAAGGTCGCAACTGGGGCAGCTTGCACGATGTGTGGTCAGGACCGACGGACGGACGTTTATTGCCTGCGGGCCTAAATGTGTGGAGCCATCACGTCACCGCCAAGCAAGGGCTAGAGGCTGCATTTTCACAAAAACTATTAGCAAGCGTGGGGGCTAAAGATGCGTGGCATGACCATCTCACGGGTCAGGTGTTTGCATCGGCCACGCCCACCACGTGGCTGCCTTGGGCTTTCAAACCCAACTACTGGCATTGGCTGCAAGCGGGATGGGTGAGCAGCTGATCAGTGTTTGAGGTTGTAAAGGGTGATGCCCGCTGCATCCATCTCTTTTTGTTCGCGCTTGCGGTGAAAGTCACTCACGGCCTTCAGGTCTTGCTCGACCAAGGTGTCCATTTGAATGCGTTTTTGCTCAGCCGCCTTGAGCGCCAAGCGTTTCACTTCGACTGCGTGCTGGGCTTCGTTCAAGTCCATATTAACGCGCGCAATCAAAGCTTGAAGCTGCTGCATGAAACCCCGAAAATTCAAGGTTTCAGACATGCTGTGTGGGCGGCTTTCAGCCTCTTTACTGCGTGCCACATAGTCTGTGTAGAGCAGTTGCATACGTTCACGGCTTTGCTCTAAATGCGTCACTCGGTCGCGCGCTTGTTTGAGTGCAACAAAAGCTTCGTCACATTTTTCTTTGGCTTTTTTGGCCAACACGGGCCAAGCGGCGCGTGGCTTCATGACAGGATGTGGCTCAGCTGGTTACGCGTCATCGCGTAGTCTTGGCCTTGCTCCATGTCTTGGCGCAAAAAGTCCACCATTTGCTCGCGCAGGCGAATGGCGTCGTCCAGCTCGGGGTTCGAGCCCGCTTCATACGCCCCCACTTGCACTAGATCAGCATTTTGTTGATAGACCGACCACAAGCGGCGCAACTTGTTGGACTGCTTTAACTCATCCACGCTCACCAAGGATTGCATGACTCGCGAGATCGAACCGTTCAAATCAATCGCGGGGTAATGCGCTTGGTCTGCCAAGCGACGTGACAACATCACTTGGCCATCGAGCGACGCACGCGCAATGTCCACGATGGGATCGTTGCCGTCATCGCCCTCGGCGAGCACGGTGTAGATGGAGGTGATGGAACCATGACCATGGCGTCCTACACCGCCGCGCTCAATCAAGTTGGGCAACAAAGCAAACACCGAGGGTGGATAGCCTTTGGCCGTGGGTGGCTCGCCAATGGCCAAGCCAATTTCGCGCTGCGCATGAGCCACACGGGTCAAGCTGTCGCACAGCATCAACACGTTTTTGCCTTGGTCGCGGAAGTATTCGGCAATCACATGCGTCATATGCGTGGCCTTCAGGCGCAGCACGGGCGACACATTGGCAGGCGCGGCAATCACCACCGATTTAGCCAAACCATCAGCACCCAAAGACTCCGAAATAAAGGCCTGTACTTCGCGGCCACGTTCACCAATCAGGCCAATCACCACAATGTCGGCTTTGGTGAAGCGCGTGAGCATGCCCAAGAGCACACTTTTACCCACGCCCGAACCGGCGACCAAACCAATGCGTTGGCCACGGCCAATGGTGAGTGCGCCGTTGATGGCCTTCACACCCACATCCAAAATATCAACAATCGGTCCGCGCTCCATGGGGTTGAGCGGGCAGCCCAAGAGGCTGAGCTGATCGGGCAAATGGGGCATGGGCTTGCCGTCAATCGGAATGCCACGGCCATCAATCACACGACCGAGCAATTCATTGCCCAAGCGCACTTGACCCGAGTTAGACATCACGCGCACCGTGTCGCCAGGGCCCACACCGACGGGGTCGGTGAAAGGCATGAGGTACAAGGTTTTGTCGTTGAAACCCACCACCTCGGCTTCGACGCGGTGACCTTCTTTGCTCATCACTTCGCAGCAGGCACCCAACGGGGCCATGATGCCGCGTGTTTCCAAAGTCAGTCCGACGAGGCGTACCAAGGTGCCGCTGCGTTGCGGCTCGGGCGTGCGCAACTTGGCCAAGCTCGTTTGCACCTCTTTGGAAAAATCGATCATGATTTATTTGGTGATTTGAATCATGCCGCGAATGACAGAAGCCACACGGCTTTGGTCCGCTTGCACCACCATGCGCACCACGCCCACTTTGTCTTCGTAACTGTTGGCACTGTTGAGCAGTTCTGGGGGAATAGAAGGCTTCTTGGCCTTTTGTTGTTCTTTGCGGATACGTTCTTTGATTTCAGCCAAAGACTCACCTTCACGAATTTCAATCTCACCTTCAGCCATTGCATCATCTGATTCAGAATCCTCTGCAGACACTTCCGCCGCGAGTTCGTCAGAGGCAGGCTCAGCTGACACCTCCTCAGCGGGCGTCTCCAAAACTTCCACGGGTGCTTCTTCAAGCACTACTTCGGGCTCATCTGCTTC
>CAJBHE010000008.1 GCA_903952885.1 uncultured Burkholderiales bacterium | reverse complement strand
CTGCCGTTTTTCTTGCACAAAGACAGCGGCGAGTTGCACCCACGGACCATGGCCATCATGGACCAAGCGGCAGACATCGTTGAACAAGGCGGCATCGAAGCCTGGAGCCGCGTGACGGTGGAAGACATCCTCAACCAGCCCGGCGACGACACCGCCAGCTACACCAAGAGCACCGACATCTTGGAAGTGTGGTTTGACTCTGGCTCCACCTTTCAACACGTGCTGCGAGGCAGCCACAAAGATGCGTACAACTTTGGCGTGAACCACCGCACGCCTTTTCACGCCTCTCCCGACAACTCGATTCCTGAAGCTGACTTGTATTTAGAAGGCCATGACCAACACCGCGGCTGGTTCCACAGCTCGTTGTTGCTCGGCTGCGCTTTGTATGATCGCGCACCCTACAAAGGCCTACTGACCCACGGCTTTGCCACCGACGGCCAAGGTCGCAAGATGAGCAAGAGCTTGGGCAACACCGTCGCGCCACAAGAAGTGAGCGACAAGATGGGCGCTGAAATCGTGCGCTTATGGGTGGCCAGCACCGACTATTCGGGCGACCTGAACATCGACGACAAAATCTTGGCCCGCGTGGTCGATGCTTACCGCCGCATCCGCAACACGCTGCGCTTCTTGCTCGCCAACGTGAGCGACTTTGACCCCGCCAAAGACGCTGTGGCGTTTGACGATTTGTTGGAAATCGACAAGGTCGCACTGTCTCGCGCCGCGCAAGTGCAAGCGGAAATTCGCGCGCACTTTGATGCGTATGAGTTCCACCCCGTGGTGTCGAAGTTGCAGCTGTATTGCTCGGAAGATTTGGGCGCGTTTTATTTGGACGTGCTCAAAGATCGGCTGTACACCACCGCACCGAAATCACTCGCGCGCCGCAGCGCACAAACCGCGCTGCACCAAATCACCCACGCCATGCTGCGCTGGATGGCCCCGTTCCTCAGCTTCACCGCTGAAGAAGCGTGGACGACGTTTGGCAAGTCGGAGTCGATTTTCTTGGAGACCTTTACGCACTTCGGTGAGGTCAATACCGCGATGATGGACAGGTGGCGCACTGTGCAACACGTGCGAGAAATCGCCAACAAAGAAATCGAAAACAAACGCACAGAAGGTTTGGTGGGTGCATCACTTCAAGCTGAATTGATCATCCATTGCGATGGCGCGGCGTACGACGCCCTCGCCTCTTTGGGCGACGACTTGAAGTTTGTGTTCATCACATCAAAGGTGTCTTTGGTGAAGGTGGCAGGCGCAGGCTTGACGGTTGAAGTCAAAGCCAGCGAAGCCACCAAGTGCGAACGTTGCTGGCACTACAGCGACGACGTGGGCCACAACCCCACTCACCCCACCCTGTGCGGTCGTTGCGACAGCAGCTTGCACGGTGATGGTGAAGAGCGTCACTACGCATAAAGAAAGCTAAACATGGCACGCCACACTTTCATTCGCAACACCACCTCGTATTGGGTGTGGCTGGGCCTCGCCGCTTTGGTGCTCTTGGCCGACCAATTCACCAAAGTGCTCATTGTCAGCTCGTATCAGTTGGGCGAAGGGTTTGCGGTCAACAGCTTTTTCAACATCGTGCGCGTGCACAACGAAGGTGCTGCGTTTTCGTTCCTTGCCACGGCGGGGGGGTGGCAGCGTTGGTTCTTCACCGGTCTTGGCGTGATGGCTACCTTTGCCATGGTGTGGATGCTCAAAAAACACCCTGGCCAGAAACTATTTGGCTTTGCCATCGCCTGCATCTTGGGCGGAGCCATTGGCAACGTGATTGACCGCGTGCTCTATGGCTATGTGGTTGACTATCTTGATTTTTATTACGCAGGCGTTCACTTTCCTGCGTTCAACGTTGCCGACAGTGGCATCACGTTGGGTGCAGCTTGCCTCATCTTGGACGAAGTGCTGCGCGTTCGCCGCGGACACTGACTATGCAAATACTTTCACCACAAACCGTTTCTGCTTCAGATCTAACTGCCACTGTTCAACAAAAAGGCTATGCCGTCTTGAACGCTGCCAACGTGGCCGAGTGGGCGGGTTGCACCGTTGACGCACTGCAAGCCCTGTCCCCCAACTGGGACCACATGCCGCCTGACAACTACCTCAAAGACGGGGGGCGCTATCGCCGCCGCTTGCACAGCAGCTTTGTGTTTGAGCACAACACACTCAGCCAAGTCCCCCACCGCGCACATTGGCAGTCGGTTGACTACAACGCGCTGCACGGCGGCATGGAGCGTTGGTTTGAACCCATGCAAGAGGGCACAGTAAACACCCCTGCATGGACCCAACTGCTCACGGCGTTTGCGCATACAGCAGCCCAAGTGCGCGGCACACCCCACACCAAGTGGTGCATCGAAGCGCATCAGTTCCGTATTGATACCACCGACGGCATTGGTCGCCCCACGCCCGAAGGCGCACATCGCGATGGCGTGGATTTTGTGGCGGTGTTCATGGTCAACCGCACCGACGTCAAAGGCGGCGAAACTCGCGTATTTGAAGCCAACGGCCCACAAGGCGAACGCTTCACGCTGAGCGAGCCTTGGTCGTTGATGTTGTTAGACGACACCCGCGTGATTCACGAAAGCACGCCTATTCAGCCATTGGCTGTGGGCGGCCACCGCGATACGCTGGTGCTTACCTGCCGCGCAGACAAGTTTCAGGACGCCGAGCCCAGCGCCTGAAACTGCTGCGCTGTCATCACAGAGTGATGATGGTGCAACCCGTGGTTTTGCGGGCTTCCAAGTCGCGGTGCGCTTGGGCGATGTCGGCCAAGGGGTAAGTTTGGTCGATGTGAATCTTCACCTTGCCGCTGGTCACGGCTTCAAACAAATCGTCTGCCATCTCTTGCGTGCTCTCGCGCGTGACGATGTGGCTGAATAAAGTTTGACGTGTCAGGTAGATCGAACCTTTAGGGCCCAAGATGCCAGGGGCAATCGGCGCTGGTGCACCTGATGCGTTACCAAAGCTGGCCATCAAACCAAACGGTGCGATGCAGTCCAGTGACTTGTCCCATGTGTCTTTGCCCACCGAGTCGTAAACCACTTTCACGCCTTTGCCGCCTGTGATTTCTTTCACACGCACAAGGAAGTCTTCGGTGTTGTAGTTGATAACGTGGGCTGCACCATTGGCCTTGGCCAATTCGCACTTGGCATCGCTGCCAGCTGTGCCAATCAGTTGGTAGCCCAAAGCCTTAGCCCATTGGCAAGCAATCAGACCCACACCGCCAGCGGCTGCGTGGAACAAGATGAAGTCACCCTTGTGCAAGCCGCCTTGGGGCAAGGTGCGCTTCAACAAGTATTGCGCTGTCAAACCTTTAAGCATCATGGCTGCGCCGGTTTCAAACGAAATCGCGTCTGGCAATTTGCACACGCATTTGGCGGGCATCACGCGTTCTTCGCAGTAGCTGCCGGGTGGCTGGCTGGCATAGGCGGCGCGATCGCCGACTTTAAGGTGGGTCACGCCTTCGCCAACGGCTTCGATGATGCCGGAGGCTTCCATGCCCAAATGCAAAGGCATGGGCATTGCGTAGACGCCGCTGCGCTGATACACATCAATGAAGTTCAAGCCGATGGCTTTGTGGCGAATGCGAATTTCGCCAGGTCCGGGTTGACCGACGGTCACGTCAATGAGTTTGAGTTCTTCAGGGCCGCCGTGTTGTTCGATGATGACTGCTTTTGTCATGGGTGATACTCCAGAAATAAACAAATTTTCAGAAATCGAATCCTGCCACGAATCAAGTGGCTTGCGTGTCGCTCAGGTTATCAATCCCCTCGGGTAAAGTGCATTCCTTATGTCTGTTGTTCCACACGCTCTCACGCCGCGCAATGCGGCGCTTTTATTGATCCCTCCGCTTTTGTGGGCCGGCAACGCCGTGATTGGCCGAATGATTGCGGACCTCATCCCGCCCCTCACACTCAACTTCTTTCGCTGGGTGTTAGCCTTTGTGTTGCTATTTCCCATTGCTCACCAGGTGCTGATACGCAGGAGTCCCTTGTGGCCGCATTGGAAGCACTATGGTTTGCTGGGCTTGTTAGGCGTAGGTTGCTACAACAGCTTGCAATATTTGGCTTTGCAAACTTCAACACCGATCAATGTCACCTTGGTCGCCTCGAGCGCTCCTGTTTTCATGCTGGCCATGGGTGCATTCTTTTTCAAACAAGTGGTTCGCAAGCGCCAAATATTTGGGGCCGTGTTGTCTATCGTGGGCGTTCTGCTGGTGCTGTGCCGAGGTGACTGGCATTCGCTGGCCAATTTGCATTGGGTATTGGGGGATGTGTTTGTGCTCATCGCCACCGTCTGTTGGGCTTGGTACAGCTGGCTGCTGTCGCAAACACAAGAGCCAGCCCAAGTGCGGGAAAACTGGGCTTTCTTTTTAATGGCGCAAATCGTCTTTGGATTGGCTTGGTCAGGCGCATTCACAGCGGCAGAGTGGGCGGGCTACACAGGTTTGGAAAATGTACACATCATTTGGAGCTGGGCTTTGGTTGCGGCGCTGGTCTATGTGGCCGTGGGCCCCGCGGTTTTGGCCTACCGTTGCTGGGGGTTAGGTGTGCAACGGGTGGGGCCCAACATTGCGAGCTTTTTTGCCAACCTCACACCCTTGTTCGCGGCCACACTCTCGGCGCTCGCCTTGGGCGAATTGCCCCAGCTGTATCACCTAGCCGCATTTGTAATGATCATCGGCGGCATTGTGGTGTCGTCGCGCAAGTAACTTAGTAAGTGCCTGGATACAGGCCGCCATCGGGCAAGATGTTTTGGCCCGTCAAGTAGCCCGCCTGTACCGAGCACAAGAACGTGCAGATATCGCCAAACTCTTGCGCAGTACCAAAGCGCCCCGCTGGAATTTGCGCCTGTTGCTCGCTGCGAATATCAGCCAAGCTTTTGCCGATTTTCTCAGCAGCCACTTTGTGCGTGTTGGCCAAACGGTCGGTGTCAAATTTGCCTGGTAACAAGTTGTTGATCGTCACATTGTTGCCTGCTAACTTTTGCGTGCGTGCCACGCCTGCGATAAAACCTGTCAAGCCGGAACGCGCACCGTTGGACAAACCCAAAATGTCGATGGGTGCTTTCACAGCGCTGGAGGTGATGTTGACAATGCGGCCAAAGCCGCGCGCTGCCATGCCGTCCACCGTGGCTTTGATGAGCTCAATGGGCGTGAGCATGTTGGCGTCCACCGCCTTGATCCAATCCTCACGCGCCCAGTGACGAAAGTCACCCGGCGGTGGGCCACCTGCGTTGGTCACAACGATGTCAAAGTTTTTACCAGGACCGCTGGGGACCGACCAAATGGCGTCACGCCCCTGGTCTGTGGTGATATCAACCGCCACCGCAAGAACGGTGACACCGAATTGGCGCAGCTCTGTGGCTGCTGCCTCTAGCGCTTCAGCGCCACGCGCCACAATGACCAAATTTGCACCTTCGCGTGCGAGTGACTGCGCACAGCCAAAGCCCAAACCTTTGCTTGCACCGCCCACCAATGCCCATTTACCTTTAAGTCCTAAATCCATGGAATGACGCCTCGCTTGAACCACAAAACCTGAGTTTATGTGAGGACAAGAATAGGGTACGTCACAAACGCTCAGTACCATTGGCGCTATGTCCTCACTTGAGCTCACCCTGCTTTATTTGTGCGCTGCCGTACTCTGCGTGGTGGCGTGTCGACTGCTGCATTTGCCAGCCATGTTGGGCTATTTGTTTGCCGGCGTGGTCATAGGCCCCAACGCGTTGGCGCTGGCCAAAGAATCGCTGGCTGTAGAGCACTTGGCCGAATTTGGCGTGGTGTTTTTGATGTTCGTCATCGGGCTGGACTTCAACTTACCCAAGCTCATGCGCATGCGCAAGCTGGTATTTGGCTTGGGGCTGGGCCAAGTGTTGCTGACGCTGATCGGTGCATTTTTATTCAACCTTGCGGTGGGCTTTGCACTCAAAGAGTTGGGCTACATCTGGCGTTTGAGCTGGCAGGCCTCGATCGCACTGGGCAGTGCGCTGGCTATGTCGAGCACCGCCATTGTGGTCAAGCTCATGTCTGAGCGCGTCGAGATGGAATCGCCTCACGGCCAACGTGTGATGGGCGTTTTGCTGTTTCAAGATTTGGCCGTGGTGCCGCTGCTGGTGCTCATCCCTGCGCTGGCTGACATGGGCGAACACAACATTTGGAAAGTGCTGTCCATCGCCATGCTCAAAGCCGCCGCGCTGGTGGGCTTGCTGCTGTGGGGCGGCCAGCGGGTCATGCGGGCATGGCTGCAGATCGTGTCCAAACGCAAGAGCGATGAGTTGTTCATGCTCAACCTCTTGTTCATGACGCTAGGCTTGGCTTGGCTCACCGAGCTGGCGGGCTTGTCGCTGGCCATGGGCGCATTTTTAGCCGGTATGCTGATTGCCGAAACCGATTTCAAATACAAGGTGGAGGCTGACATTCGGCCTTTCCACGATGTATTGCTAGGCTTATTCTTTATCACCATCGGCATGAAACTGGATTGGGAAGTGTTGGTCGACAGCTGGGCTTGGGTGCTGTTACTGTCGCTATTTCCCTTGTTTTTCAAAGCAGTTTTGGTGTTCGTGCTGGCCCGTATCACGGGCGCACCTGCGGGTGTGAGTCTGCGCACGGCACTCTACCTCGCGCAAGCAGGTGAATTTGGTTTTGTGTTGTTGTCGCTGGGAGTTCAAAACTCACTCATCCCCGCTGCCTGGCTGAGCCCTATCTTGGCGTCCATGGTGTTATCAATGATTGCCACACCGTTTTTGGTGATGAACGCTGACCGCATCGTCAACCGCTTCATCAACGACGATTGGCTGCTGCAGTCGCTGGCTCTGACTGGCATGGCTCAACGTAGCTTGAAAATTGAACACCACGTGATCGTCTGCGGCTACGGGCGCAGCGGCCACAACTTAGCCGACTTGCTGACGCTCGAAAAAATTCCCTATGTGGCGCTGGAGTCGGTTGCAGAAAAGGTGCAGATGGGCCGCGAATACGGCCACCATGTGGAGTTGGGCGACGCCACCCAATTCTCTAGCCTCATGTCGGCAGGCTTGGTGCGCGCAGCTGCCGTGGTGGTGACCTATTCCGACTTGCCCTCTGCGCTGAAGGTGTTGGCGTGGGTCAAAGAACACGCGCCTAGCGTGCCCGTGATCGTGCGCACCCACGACGACGAACACCTGGAAGATCTGCGCGCCGCAGGCGCTGCCGAGGTGGTACCTGAAGTGATTGAAGGCAGCCTCATGCTGGCCAGCCAAACCTTGGCGCACATCGGCATTCCCTTGAAACGTGTGATTCGCTTGGTGCAAGGCCAGCGTATGACGCGCTATGCGCTGATGCGCGATGTTCCTCAACACAAAGATGGTTTGGTCGACATTTAAATGCGTTAAATCAGCAGCTCAATTGATCTGAGTTCTGAAATCTCAATGCTTCGCAGCTTGTGCCAAGAAATCACGCCACGCTTGCAATGCCGCAATCACCTCAGCCAAGGCAAAGCGCCCTTCTGGCAAATTCCACCAGTCCGTGTCCTCTGGCCCTACATTGCTTTGGTTGAACTGCACGCCATTGGGTTTGAAGTCCACGCAAAACATATCGCCATCGGCAAACCACTCAGCCAAGCTATGGCTTTGCAGTTGCGCCAAGGCGCTCAAAGCTTCGTCGCAACGCGCCACGTCCGCCATGTCACTGGTCAGCCAACTGCACACAAAACGGTTGATGGGATGCTGAGCAGCATCGCTTACATGCCCTTTAGGCGCACGCCATTCGCACACGGGATAAGTCACAGGCTTGGCGGTAGAGCCTGGCACTGGCAATTCTTGGTGGTGAAAGAAATGAATGTGTTGCATGGTCATTTTCTGATCATTTGGAATAAACGGGATAAGCCGTGACGCGAGGGGCGGTGTAGCCCTCTACGCGGACACCACTGGGTGTGAGTGCACTCCACTTATCGCCACGGATGGTTTTGTTGGGGCTGTTCCATGCAGCGTCCAACTCAGACGCCACGCGCTCGGCATTCCATGCTTTAGGAAACATGGTGTTTTGCATGGGCTTGCCATTGCGATCTGTTTTGGTCAGCCACAGGGCAGGCTTGGATGGGTCAGCCATTTGCACTTGGGCGCGGTACACACCCGTGGCGTCTGGCGCAGACTCGCTGCCAGGAATGATGCGCACATCGCCATTGAGCAGGGTGTGCCCACCCGTAGGCAACCCCGTGCGACGGTTGAAATCCGCACCCAAGATGTGCGCCATGTCGATGGGTGAACGTGCACTGGCCCCGCCAGACATGGCCAATAAGCACACCGTTAACGCTAACAACACCGTTGCACGCCAAGCGGTGATTAAATTTCTATTCAACAACATACGTCACTCTCTTTTGTTCATCACTCGCCCAACACCACGCCTTCCCGGCGAGGGTCAGCGCCACTGATCCATTCAGATCGGTCAGATGTTTTTTGACGCACCACCGCTTGCAAGCCGCTGGTCAATGCTTGTTCGTGCACCTCGTGGCCACGCTCGCGCAGGGCCGCTAGCGTTGCAGGTGCCAAGCGACCGCCCTCCACCACCAAAGGCCCACCCACACTGCCAAAGTTGGGCAATGCAATGGCTTGCTGCGGGCTGAGGCCCCAGTTCAACACGCCCACCAAAGTTTTGGCGGTGTAGTGAATGATCATCGCACCGCCCGGGCTGCCCACACTCATCACCAACTGGCCTGTGGCTTTGTCAAACACCAAGGTAGGCGACATCGACGAGCGAGGGCGCTTGTTAGGCTGCACGCGGTTGGCCACCGCGCGGCCTTGTGGATCGCGCGGGACAAAACTGAAATCGGTCAGCTCGTTGTTGAGCAAAAAACCTTTCACCATTAGGCGCGCACCAAACGCGTCTTCGATGGTGGTGGTCATGGCCAGCGCGTTGCCCTGCCCGTCGACGATGCTGATGTGCGAAGTGCCGTACTCAGGCTGCTCAACCATGGGCGCAAAGCTGCTGCCTTGTGCGCGCACAGGCACCCCTGGCGAGGCTTGCAGCAGGGCTGTGGGACGAATGAGCTTGGCACGCTCGCGCAAATAGGCAGGAGCCAGCAAGCTTTGCCAATCGCCACCAGGGCCGCTGACAAAGTCAGGATCGGCCACATATTGGGCACGGTCAGCAAAGGCCAGGCGTGAGGCCTCGGTGTAGAGATGCAACCAACGCGCATCGGGCGCGCCATCCACCGTGTCGACTGGCGAGCTCATGAGCGATGCAGGCGTGTGTTGCAGCATCCCCAGTATTTGGCCCATGGCAATAACGCCTGAGCTAGGCGGAGGAAAACCGCATACCCGATACACACGACTCAGCGCTGCGTGGTCAAAGCAGAGCGGCGTGCGTTCTTTGGCCTGGTAGTTGGCTAGGTCGCTATACGCCAAATGACCTGGGTTACTGGGATGCTGTTGCACTTTGCGCACCACGGCCTCGGCCACCTCACCGCTGTAAAACGCTTGTACGCCCTCTAAGGCAATGCGTTGCAGCACCACAGCCAACTCTGGATTGCGCAGCACATGGCCAATGGCATGAGGCTCGCCATTGGCTTGGTAAAAGTAAGCGCGGGCGGTTGGGTCAAGCCGCAAAAACGCATCGGCCTTGAGCTGCGCATGCAAGCGTGGGCTGATGCCAAAGCCTTGGCGGGCTAAGGCGATGGCGGGCTCAAACAATAGGGCCCACGGTAGCTTGCCGTGTTGTGCATGGACTTGCGCCAACATATGCAACACACCGGGCGTGCCCACCGAACGGCCACCCACCACCGCAGCATGAAACGCCAAGGGTTTGCCTTCGGCATTCAACAGCAGGTCTTCAGAAGCGGCTGCAGGCGCCGTCTCTCGGCCATCAAAGGCTTGCAACTTGGGGGCGGCCAGCGTCCCCTCACCCACTGTGCTGTGTAACAAGAATGCACCACCTCCGATGCCACTTGATTGCGGCTCGACCAAGCCCAACACCATTTGGACCGCAATGGCGGCATCCACCGCCGAGCCACCGGCTTTCAAAACATCAAAGCCCGCTTGCGTGGCCAAGGGGTTGGACGCCGCCACGGCAAACTTGCGCGTCACCACATCGGGTTTAGGCGTGAAGCCACTGGCAATTTCGGGTTGCAGCGGTGCTCGGCCCGAGCTGCTGGGAGGCGACGTGCAGGCGCCTAGCAACGCGCACAGCCCAAGGGCTAAAACGCTGCGTGCGCAAGTGTGGGACATGCGTTTCACTTCTGAAACACTTGGCAATGCATGGACAGTGGTCGGGGATCGTCGATCATCCAAGTCTTTCACAGAAAACGCGTTCACCTACCAATATAAACGAAGCCCCACCGTGCCCCAATGAAAAACGGCACCCGGAGGTGCCGCTTAACAAGAGAAAACAGAAGGGACTGAGTTACTCTTCGACGAAGGCTTCTTCTCGCTTGGACTTGATGGACGGCAGCAGCACGATCACTAAAAGCAAGGCAGCAGCAGCCAACAAGCCAGCAGAGAGCGGACGTGTGCCAAACACAGTCCAGTCACCGCGCGACAGCAACAACGCACGGCGCAGGTTTTCTTCCATCATAGGCCCGAGGATAAACCCTAAAAGCAACGGCGCAGGCTCCACACCCAACTTCAAGAAGGTGTAGCCTACCAAACCAAAGCCAGCCACCATCCAGATGTCAAAGGTGTTGTTGTTGGTCGAGTACACACCAATCGCGCAGAACAGCACGATGGCGGGGAACAAGAAGCGGTAAGGCACAGACAACAACTTGATCCACATGCCGATCAAAGGCAAGTTCAAGATGACGAGCATCAAGTTACCAATCCACATCGAGGCAATCAGACCCCAGAACAACTCGGGGTTGCTGGTCATCACCTGTGGGCCGGGTTGGATGTTGTGAATGGTCATCGCACCCACCATCAAAGCCATCACGGCGTTGGGTGGAATCCCCAAGGTGAGCAAGGGGATGAAGGAGGTTTGAGCACCAGCGTTGTTGGCCGACTCAGGCGCCGCCACGCCACGGATGTTGCCTTGACCGAATGGCACTTCGCCTGGGCGCAGCTTGGTTTTTTTCTCAATGGTGTAAGCCGCAAACGCTGCCAACAACGCACCGCCACCAGGCAACACGCCGAGCAACGAACCCAACGCTGTACCGCGAATGACCGCAGGCAACATGTTCTTGAAGTCTTCCTTGGTAGGGAACAAACCTTCCACCTTGGCCGTGAACACTTCGCGCTCGTCTTCGGGTTGCGACAAGTTCGAAATGATTTCGCCGTAACCGAACACGCCCATCGCTACCACCACAAAGCCCACACCGTCAGTGAGTTCGGGGATGTCAAAGCTGAAGCGCGCGACACCAGAGTTGACGTCAGTACCGATCAAGCCCATCAAGAGACCCAACACGATCATGGCAATCGCTTTCAGCAAAGAGCCCGAAGCCAACACCACCGCACCCACCAAGCCCAAAATCATGAGCGAGAAGTATTCGGCAGGGCCAAACTTAAAAGCGAGTTCTGTCAAAGGAGGCGCGAAGGCCGCCAAGATCAAAGTACCCACAGAACCAGCAAAGAACGAACCCAAGCCCGCTGCTGCCAACGCAGGGCCTGCTCGGCCTTTGCGAGCCATTTGGTAACCGTCGATGGTGGTCACCACCGAAGACGATTCACCGGGCAAGTTCACAAGAATAGCAGTGGTTGAACCACCGTATTGAGCACCGTAGTAAATACCGGCCAACATGATCAGCGCCGACACAGGGGGCAACGCGTAAGTGGCAGGCAACAACATGGCGATGGTGGCCACTGGGCCAATGCCAGGCAACACGCCAATGAGCGTGCCCAAGATACAGCCAATCAAGGCGTACATCAGGTTGATGGGCGTGAAGGCCACGCCAAAGCCTAATGAGAGGTTTGCGATCAAATCCATTTTTTATTTCTCCAGGCTCAACCAGTGATGAAAGTGGGCCACACAGGCATCTGCAGTTTCAGCAGCATGATGAAAGCCAAATAGCTACCAGCTGACAAAATAGTGGCCAAGATGAGCACGTCTTTCCAAACAAACGTATCACCCGCTTTGCTGGCAATGATGACCAAGGCATAGATCGCCGCGATCAAGCCCATGGCAGGAATACCAAATGCAGGCAAACCTGCGAGCAAGATACCGAACACGATGTTGGCACCCAATACAAAGACAATGGGCTTCCAAGCAAATGCACCTACAGGCTCGCCATCTTCGGTGTGCTCAACCAATGAGTAAAACGTGATGAACGCACCCAATACAGCCAAGAAAATGCCCAACAACAAAGGGAAGTAACCAGGCCCCATGCGAGCACCTGTTCCAACGTTGTAACTGGTTGCGCCCCAAGCGAAACCGCCGCCGACCAATGTGAACATCAGGCCAGAGAAAAAGTCTTTTTGACTTTTGATCATTTCATCTCCTCTTTTCAAAAGCAAATATGCGGTGAATTATGGCGGCCTGACTGTGTCACCACGGATGTGGGTTACACCTATTTTTTAGAGGGCAAAAATAAGGGGTAAACCCTTAATTCATGAGGCTTTCAAGGGCTTGAACACGCGTAGCCATTTGAGCGCAGGTAATGGCCAGCGCGCTTGAATCGCTTCGGCCATTGCCATCAATTCAGCACGCTTCGGGTGCATTGGTGTGCGCTGCGCCAGCACCACCGTGTTGCCCTCACGCGTGGGCTTGAAAGCCCACAGTGCATCAGCGCCAAACGCGGCGACCATCTTTTCAACGCTCTGCGCAAAGCTTGAACTACGGCCAAACAAGTTGACAGTCATGCAACCCTCGTCCGTCAAGAGGCTGCGGCAGTCGGCGTAGAACTCAGCGCTGTCCAACACGGGTGACGCGGCTTCGTGGTCATACAGATCCACCTGCAAGGCATCAATTTGGCCGCGCCAGTGGTCGTGCTTGGCGACCTCGGCCGCATCGCCCAGCACCACTTGCAGCTTGGCGCTGTCAGCAGGCAGCTTGAACCACAAACGGCAGGCGGCCACCACTTGCGGGTTGATCTCGATCGCGGTGGTTTTCATGCGCAGGTGCTTGAACGCAAACTTGGTCAGCGACGCAGCGCCAAGGCCCAACTGCATGGCGTGCAGCTTGCCCACTTTGTCGAGGTCGACAAACAAGAGCCACGCCATCATGCGTTGCACGTATTCAAGGTCGATCTCAAACGGCTTGTCAATGTGCATTGAGCCTTGCACCCAAGGCGTGCCAAGGTGCAGGTAGCGGGTGTCGCCGTAGTCAGAAAAATTAACTTCTGGAAGATCGATTTTTTTCTTGGTTGCCATTTTTATTCCGCCATGCCTTCCACCACAAAACGCACGCGCTGGTTGCCCTGCCACTCATCCACCTCTAAGCGAAACGCCAAATGCGCGAGCGCGGGCAAGGGGTCGACACGGCCAAACCAAATGCCATCCACAGGCTGACCATGGTGGCGTAGCTTGAGCGCCAAATGTTTTTCGCCCACCAAGCGTTGGCCTACCACCTCGACCTCTTCGCTGAACGTGGGCGGCGCAAAGCCTTGACCCCACACTTCGCGGGCCAGTGTGTCTGCCAACTCGGGGCGGCGGTATTCGGGCAGCAAGGGACCGTCGGTTTCTAAGCGGCGTTGCAAGGTGGCTTCATCCAGCCACTCTTGCGCGACTTGTTGCAGCGCTTCTTCGAAGGTGGCGAGGTTGTCTTCTTCCAAGGTGCAACCCGCCGCCATGGCGTGACCGCCAAAGCGCAGCAACACGCCGGGGTGGCGTTTGGCCACGAGGTCTAACGCATCACGCAAATGAAAGCCAGGAATGGAGCGGCCAGAGCCTTTGAGCTCATGCCCTTTGCCCGCCGCTTGACTGGGTGCAAACACAAACGTGGGGCGGTGGTGCAAGTCTTTGAGCTTGGCCGCCACGATGCCCACCACGCCTTCATGGAAGTCGGGGTCGAACACGCACAGAGCTGAAGGCGGTTCTTCTTCTGGGTCAAACATTTCTTGCGCCAGCTCTAAGGCTTGCTCGCGCATGTCGCCTTCAATCTCGCGTCGCTCGCGGTTGATGCGATCTAGCTGAGTGGCCAGCTCGGTGGCGCGGCCCACATCGTCGGTGGTGAGGCATTCAATGCCCAGCGTCATGTCAGACAAGCGGCCTGCCGCGTTGATGCGTGGGCCAAGTGCAAAACCAAAATCTTGCGAGGTGCATTTCTCGCTGTTGCGGCCGGCCGCGGCAAACAAAGCCGTCATGCCCGCAGGCATTTGACCTTTGCGCACACGCGCCAAACCTTGGGCCACCAAGCGGCGGTTGTTGGCATCGAGCTTGACCACATCGGCCACGGTGCCCAGCGCAACGAGTGGCAACAAAGTGTCTAGCTTCGGTTGCTGTTCTGCCGTGAATACGCCACGCTTGCGCAGCTCCGCACGCAAGACCAGCAACACATAAAACATCACGCCCACACCCGCAAGTGCTTTGCTTTCAAACATACAGCCGGGTTGATTGGGGTTCACGATCGCGTCTGCGTCAGGCAGCGTGGCCGCTGGCAAATGGTGGTCGGTGACCAGCACTTGCAAGCCCAACTTGCGCGCCATAGCCACGCCCTCCACGCTCGCAATGCCGTTGTCCACGGTGATCAGCACATCCGCACCGCTAGCTTTGACACGCTCGGCAATCGGTGGCGTGAGGCCGTAGCCATCGACCACACGGTCGGGCACGATGTAGCTCACCTGTTTCGCACCCAGCAAGCGCAGACCACGCAAGGCTACAGCACAAGCGGTTGCACCGTCGCAGTCGTAGTCCGCCACGATGCACAGTTTTTTATTGGCAGCCATCGCATCAGCCAGCAACACAGCGGCAGCTTCGATGCCTTTCAAACCCTTGGGCGGTAAGAGCTGCGTTAGTGAGGCATCAAGCGTGGCCGCATCTTGAATGCCGCGTGCGGCATAGAGGCGAGCCAACAATGGATGCACGCCCGCTTGCTCCAGCGCCCAAATGCTGCGCGGTGGCATGTCGCGTGGAATGAATTGCATGAGCTTAATCTTTCAAAGGCGCAACGGCCAACACGGTGTCTAGAGAGATGGGGGCAAAGCGCGTACGGAGGCGCTGCCACAACGACGGCGCAGCGCTGTCGTACACATGAAACTCATGCTCGCCACACAACACCAAACGCTGCGGCTCGCCTGAGGCCACGCGCGCCAGCATGGGCGCGATGACGTGGACATCCACGTGCTGCCAAGCTTCGAGCCAACCTATCAGGTCTTGCTGCAAAGCACTTTCACGTAGGGTTTGAATGACGACGGGCTCTTGTTGTGCAGGCTCGCTCGCATCGCTGTGTAACGCACCCGTGCCATGCAACCAAAACGAGTTGATGGTCAAGCTTCGACCTTCGTTGACGGGATGGGTGTACAGCAACATTTGCATTTCGTTTTGCAAACGGCGTAGCAGTTTGGCGGCAGGACTGAGCGCATCGGCCGCGACATGGCTGCCCACCAACCACGGATCGATGTTGCGGCCAATCACTCGGTCTAGCGAGGCAGTGGGCAAGTCAGCCAACAGCGGCGACTGCGCCAGCCACTGGCCGGGTTTGTAGGGATGCAAGGCAATGCCGTCTTCGGCAAAAAAACTTTGCATGGCTTTGAACAACATGGCGTCAGTGGCTTCGTCAATTTGTAGATACGTTGGGTCGCCCAGCGTGACTTGACCGTTGCTCACATGCCAGTTGCACAAGGTAATGAAGGCCCAGCCGGATGGCGTTGCGGTGAATTCCAAACTGGCTTGGTGTTCTTGGGCTTCAAGCGCAGCGCCCGCATTGGCATGCGTTGAAGCCAGGCGTCGCTCTACCGCCGCACGCGCGGCCAAAGGAAAGCAACCATCCGCTGCAGACCAGCCAAGGCTGAGCCCCCAAGCACGTTCATGCGGAGGCGACAGGGTGGCGATCAACGGCTCTTGCGCTTCATCTACTTGCACATCCACACGTTGAGCCTGCGCCAGCCACGCACGCAAATTCGGCAACTCAGCCTTAGCCAACACCGAGGCCTCGGGGCCGTGGGCTGTCCACAGCGAAAAGGGAATCAGGGTTGTGTCGCGCGCAGCGTTGAGTGGCACAGAGGTCAGCACAGAAGTCATGACCTGGATTGTCCGTGATGCCGCAAGACGCTTTGAAAAGGCAATCTTTTCACTACGGGATAATCGAGCACACATGCAAACCACCTCATCCAAACTCCCCTTTGAATTGCTGATTGGCTGGCGTTACACGCGAGCTGGAAAAGTGGCGGGCCGTAACGGTTTTATTTCGTTCATCTCGGGCGTGTCAATGCTTGGCATTGCGCTGGGTGTGGCCGCACTCATCATTGTGCTGAGCGTGATGAATGGCTTTCAAAAAGAAGTGCGCGATCGCATGCTGGCCGTGGTGTCGCACATCGAGCTGCTCGCCCCCGGTGGCGAAGGTTTTGCCGATGTGAACGCGCTCATGGCCCAAGCCAAACAAAATACCGAAGTGGTCGCAGCCGCGCCTTTTGTGTCGCAACAAGCCCTGATTGCCCGAGGCGAAGACATGCGCGGCGCGATGGTGCGCGGCATAGACCCCGAGCTCGAAACACAGGTGAGCGACTTTACTTTGCAAATTCCACCCGAGGTGCGTGCCACCTTGGAGCCAGGCAGCTTCAATGTGGTGTTGGGTGGCGAGCTGGCCATGTCGATGGGGGTGGGCATGGGCGACCAAATCACCCTCATCGCCCCCGGCGGGCAAGTCACCCCAGCGGGGGTGATGCCGCGCTTGAAGCAGTTGCACGTATCTGGCATTTTTGATTCGGGCCATTACGAATACGACGCCTCCCTCGCGCTGCTGCATATCGACGACACGCAGCGCATCTTCCGCCTCGAAGCGCCCTCCGGTGTGCGCCTGAAAATCAAAGACAGTCAGCAAGCCCGCAGCGTGGCTTATGACTTGGCCATGCAACTTGGCCCCGATGTGATCGTGCGCGATTGGACCCGCCAAAACCGCACCTGGTTTGCGGCTGTGCAAGTCGAAAAACGCATGATGTTCATCATCCTCACCCTCATCGTGGCGGTGGCGGCATTCAACTTGGTCACCACGCTGGTGATGACGGTGACCGACAAACGTGCCGACATTGCCATTCTGCGCACACTGGGTGCGAGCCCCAAAAGCATCATGGCGATCTTTGTCGTGCAAGGTGCCACGGTGGGTGTGCTGGGCACGCTGGGCGGATTACTGCTCGGTCTGAGCGTGGCTTTCAACATCGATGTGATTGTGCCCGCCATTGAACACCTGCTGGGTGCGAGCTTCTTACCACGTGACATCTACCTGATCAGCCGCATGCCCAGCGACCCTCAATCGGCCGACATTTGGCCCATCACCCTCATCTCTTTGGTGCTGGCCTTTTTGGCCACCCTCTACCCCAGTTGGCGCGCCAGCCGCGTCAATCCGGCTCTTGCCTTGCGCTACGAATGAAGCCAGCCATGTCAAACAAGCCTGTTCTTACCGCACGCAACATCAGCCGACGCTTCCACGAGGGGCAGCTGGATGTGACCGTGCTGCACAATGTCGACCTGTCAGTCAACGCTGGTGAAACCCTGGCCATCGTTGGCTCATCGGGCTCGGGAAAAAGCACCTTGCTGCATGTGTTGGGTGGCTTGGACGCACCCACTTCTGGCCACGTGTCATTGATGGGCCAACCTTTGGCTGGCCTCAGCGCTGCTGCCTTGGGCGAGTTGCGCAACCAACACTTGGGCTTTGTGTATCAGTTCCACCACCTGTTGCCCGAGTTCAACGCTATCGACAACGTGGCCATGCCCCTGTGGATTCGCCGCATGGACCGTGCTGCGGCCAGTGCCCAAGCGCAGGCCATGCTCGAAGCGGTGGGCCTTGGCCACCGCTTGCACCACCGCCCCGCTGAGCTGTCGGGCGGCGAACGCCAGCGCGTGGCGATTGCCCGTGCTTTGGTCACACGTCCCGCGTGCGTGTTGGCCGACGAGCCCACTGGCAACCTCGACCGCAACACTGCCAACCAAGTGTTTGATCTGATGTTGCAACTAGCCCGCGAGCACCACACCGCCTTTGTGCTGGTGACGCATGACAACGCCTTGGCCGCGCGTTGCGACCGCCAGTTGCATCTGAGTGCTGGCACGCTGCAAGCCAGCTGATGCACGGCAAGACTTAAAGCGCTAAGTCAAGGGCTGAGCATTTAACCGCTAAACAAACGCCCACGGGCGTTTTGAGTGATAGCGGCCACACACGGGTGAGAAATGCGGCGCTCCACAGACACCGCAAAAAACTCTTCCACCAGCTCGTCAGTGCGGCCAATCACTTCCACGCCAAATTGCGCCACAGTTTCACTTTCCAAAATGCTGGGTGACATGAACACGCCCCGCCCTTCTCGGCCAAACGCCGTCATTAATGCGCCGTCATCAAACTCACCCACGACACGCGGCTGAATTTTGTAGCGCACTAACCACCCATCCAACTGCTGACGCACAGAGGACGAGGAACCTTGAATCAACATGGGCGCGTCATTCAAACACTGCGGAAACTTGCCTTTCAATGTGGTGCGCAAAGCAGGCGTGCAAAAAAAACTCATGGGTGTGGTTCCTAACGCATGGTTGAACGCCTTCACGCTGATGCGCTTAGACAGCGGCTCATCCGCAATCACCAAATCGAGCCGGTGCAAGGCCAGCTGGGCCAGCAGGTCTGGAAACTTGCCCTCGCTGCCAATCAAGCGTACGGGCTCAGGGATAGACAAAGCGGGCTCAAGCAGCCGGTAAGCCACCGACTTGGCCACCGAGTCAGCCACGCCCACCCGAAACTCCAGCGTGCGCACACCCGCTTGGGTGTTGGCCATGGCCGTTTCTAGCTCGGAGCCCAAAGCAAAAATATCGTCCGCATAGCTCAGCGCCTTGCGGCCGTCTTCGGTCAATTCAAGTTGTCGGCCGCTTTTGCGAAACAGCTGGCGGCCCAAGCTTTCTTCCAACAACTTGATTTGGCCAGACAGCGTTTGCGGCGTGGTATGGAGCTGCTCACCAGCCCGCATGACACCGCCTGCGCGTGCTGTGACCCAAAAATAGTACAAGTGTTTGAAATTCATGTTGTTCTTAAACTTCGATTTTTTCGAATTGATAAAACAATAAATACGAATTTACACGAAGTAAATTTCTGCGTAAAGTCTGCTTACTACCCATAGGAGGATTCCATGCGTTTAAGTACCAAAAGCCGTTTTGCCGTCACTGCCATGATTGACATGGGCCTGCGCCAGCATCAAGGCCCTGTGTCATTGGCCGCCATCAGCCAACGCCAACACATTTCTATCTCCTACCTTGAACAAATCTTCAGCAAGATGCGTCAGCACGGCTTGGTGGAAAGCACGCGCGGCCCAGGAGGCGGCTACAGCCTGAACCGCGATGCCAACCTCATTAGCGTGGCCGACATCATTTATGCGGTCAACAGCCCCGATGAAAAAGAGGCATTGCCAGCCGATGCCGAACAAAACGGCTATGTGTCCGCCGAAGAGCTGTGGTCTAGCTTGAACCAAAAAATGGACGAGCATATGCAGTCCATCAGCTTACACAGCCTGATTGCCGCGCAACTCTCTAGGGTCGGCCAAGTGCCTGCCCATGGCTCAACCAAGCGCGGCGTTTTTGCACAAAAACCGCAAACCGCAATAACCACCAAAGCACCCAACTCTGTCTTCGCTCTGGGCCATGCTTTGGTCAATAGCCACTGACGATGTGGATTGACACACATGCGCACCTAGACGCTGCAGAGTTTGATCACGACCGCGCTGGCTTGCATCTTCGAGCACGAGGCGCTGGGGTAGCAATGAGTGTCATTCCCGCAGTTGCCGCCGCCAACTTTGACACGGTCCGCCTGCTGGCCCACACCCAGCAAGATGCTTATGCGTTGGGCATTCACCCGCTTTTCACACCGCAATCCACCGATGCACACTTGGCCCAGTTGGATGCCGCGCTGCACACCCACCACCTGGACCCACGCTTGGTCGCCGTGGGTGAAATTGGCCTCGATGGGTTTGTGCCTGAGCTCAACACGCCCGAAGCCTTGGCCAAACAACAACTGTTTTACAAAACCCAGCTCAAGCTCGCCCAACACCATCACCTGCCCGTCATCTTGCATGTGCGCCGCAGTGCCGACTTGCTACTCAAAGGTTTGCGCGACACGCCGGTGGTAGGTGGGATTGCCCACGCGTTCAATGGCAGCCTGCAACAGGCACAGGCCTTCATCGCCTTGGGCTTCAAGCTCGGATTTGGAGGCTCGCTCACCTATGACCGTGCCTTGCAGCTGCGCCGTTTGGCCACCGAGCTGCCGCTCTCAGCCATCGTGCTCGAAACGGACGCACCTGATATCCCGCCGCATTGGCTCTACACCACTGCCGAACAACGCGCCAGTGGTCAGCCTCAAGGCCGCAACGAACCTGCCGAGCTGCCGCGTATCGCGCAAGTGCTGGCCGAGCTGCGCGACATCTCCCAAGACGAAGTGGCCTCTGCCACCAGCGCCAATGCGCGAGAAGCCTTGCCACGCCTACAATGAGGCGTGACTTCCTCTATCCTCAATGCCGATCTACACTGCCACTCCGTGGTCTCGGATGGCACGTTGACACCTGAGCTTTTGGCCGCTCGCGCCAAAGCCAATGGTGTAGAACTATGGGCCTTGACCGACCACGATGAAATAGGCGGTCAAGACCGCGCCTTAGCAGCGGCAAAAGCCAACGGCATGAAGTACCTCACGGGTGTGGAAATCTCCATCACCTTCGCTCACAAAACCGTGCACATCGTGGGCCTCGGATTTGATGCGCATGACGAACAGCTCAAACAAGGTTTGCACCAAACACGTGGTGGTCGTGGTGAGCGAGCCCAACAAATGGCTGCTGGACTCGCCAAAGTGGGTATTCACGGTGCTTATGAAGGCGCCTTGAAATTCGCAGGCAACCACGAGCTGATTTCGCGCACCCACTTCGCCCGCTTCCTCGTCGAAACAGGTGTGTGCCAAGACACGAATGAAGTGTTTCGCCGCTTCCTCACAGAAGGCAACCCTGGCTTTGTGCCGCACAGTTGGGCGTCGCTCAAAAACGCGGTGCAGTGGATTGTGCAAGCCAAGGGCATGGCGGTCATCGCCCATCCAGCGCGCTACGGCTTCACGCCCAATGAAGAGTTTGCGCTCTTCACCGAATTCAAAAACCACGGCGGTCAAGGCGTTGAGGTCGTCACAGGTAGTCACTCTGTGGCCGAATACGTCACCTACGCTGACATAGCCAAAGAGTTTGACCTCTTTGCCTCGCGTGGCAGCGATTTCCACAGTCCTGAAGAAAGCCGAATTGACCTCGGTACGCTACCTTGGCTACCCGGCCAATTGAAACCCGTATGGGAAGCGCTCGCTGACCGGGTTCAATAATGGCCCAGTTTCTTCAAGTCCATCCCGACAACCCCCAACCTCGTTTGCTCAAGCAAGCTGTGCAACTGCTAGAGCGCGGCGGAATTCTGGCCGTGCCCACCGACTCCAGCTACGCCCTGGTCTGCCACTTGGACGACAAGGCAGCGGTCGAACACATGCGTCGCATCCGCCAAGTGGACGACAAGCACCACCTCACCTTGATGTGCCGCGACTTGTCTGAACTGGCCAACTACGCCAAGGTGGACAACCGCCAATACCGCTTGCTCAAAGCGGCAACGCCCGGGGCCTATACCTTCATTTTGGAAGCCACCAAAGAAGTGCCCCGCCGTGTCAGCCACCCACAACGCAAAACCATTGGTCTGCGCGTGCCGCTCAACAAAACCTTGCTTGATTTGCTAGGGCTCCACGGCGCTCCGCTGCTGGCCACCACGCTCATCGCCCCCGGCGAAACCGACCCCATGAACGACGCCGAAGAAATTCGCGACCGCTTTGAGCACGACCTCGCTGCCGTGATTGACGCAGGCGCTTGCCCACTGCAGCCCACCACCGTGGTCGACCTCACGCCCATGGATGGCGGCGGCGACCCCGAGGTGATGCGCCAAGGGCGCGGCCCGCTGAGTGCTTTGGGCCTGTGAACGGCTCCTAGCCTAGTCTCAACGCGTTGAGTGCGACAATTCAGTTGTGAATTTTTCTGCACTTATTCAAGACATCCTTATTTTTGGTCTGCCCGTGGTGTTTGCCATCACGTTGCATGAGGCCGCACACGGTTACGTTGCATACTTACGTGGTGACAACACAGCTTGGACAATGGGCCGTGTGACCTTGAACCCCATGCCGCATATCGACCCGATGGGCACACTGGTGATGCCTATCGCGCTTTATTTGGCAACGGGGGGTAACTTCTTATTTGGCTTCGCTCGGCCAGTACCCGTGAACTTCAGCCATTTGCACCACCCCAAACGCGACATGATTTGGGTGGCTCTTGCTGGCCCTGCCGTTAACTTCATCCAAGCCTTTGTGTGGGCGTTCGCCATGTACGGCTTGATCGCTGCGGGTTTAGAAGAGCGCTACTTCATTGAAGTCTGTAAAGCAGGTGTGAAAGTGAACGCCGTGATGTTTGCTTTCAATTTATTTCCGCTGCCGCCACTTGACGGTGGACGCATCTTGGTGGGCTTGTTGCCTTGGAAACAAGCGGTTTGGCTGTCTCGCGTTGAGCCTTATGGCTTTTACATTGTGATGGCCTTGGTACTTTTGAAAGTTGTCGACACCGTTTGGATGGCTCCCCTCATGACCCTGACTTTTGAGTTGCTGAGCCTCATGCTCAGTCCGTTTGAATTTTTACTGAAGCCTTGAACATGAAAGAACGCGTTCTCTCCGGCATGCGCCCCACGGGTGCTTTGCATTTGGGCCACTACCACGGCGCTTTGAAAAACTGGGTGCGTTTGCAGTCTGAGATGGATTGCTACTACTTCGTGGCCGACTGGCACGCCCTGACCACTCACTACGAAAACCGTGAGGTGATCGAGAAGAACGTGTACGAGATGGTGATCGACTGGCTCGCTGCGGGCCTCGACCCCAACGCTTGCACCATCTTCTTGCAAAGCCGCATTCCA
This sequence comes from uncultured Burkholderiales bacterium, assembly GCA_903952885.1. Taxonomy (GTDB): domain Bacteria; phylum Pseudomonadota; class Gammaproteobacteria; order Burkholderiales; family Burkholderiaceae_C; genus Limnohabitans. The sequence goes on along the minus strand of CAJBHE010000008.1, from coordinate 358 downwards.
GAACATGCCGAGCTGTTCACCCTCTTGGCGATGGGCACACCACTGGGCTGGCTAGAGCGCGTGCCCACCTACAAAGACCAGCAAGAAAAGCTCAAAGACAAAGACTTGTCGACTTACGGTTTTTTAGGCTACCCCTTGCTTCAGGCTGCAGACATCTTGATCTACAAAGCCAAACATGTGCCCGTGGGTGAAGACCAAGCCAGCCATGTGGAACTGACGCGCGAAGCCGCACGCCGCTTCAACCATTTGTATGGCCGCGAAATCAACGCCGAAGAAAAAGTACAAGCCTCGTTGACCAAACTGCCAAAAGAAAGCATCAAACGCTTTGAAAAGTCTCGCAAGGCTTACCAAGAAACGG
>CAJBHE010000007.1 GCA_903952885.1 uncultured Burkholderiales bacterium | reverse complement strand
AGCAACGAAGCCTTCGTAGCCAAAGCACCTCCCGCTGTGATTGAAGAAGCCAAAAAACGGGTGGCCGAGTTCACGGCCACATTGACCAAGGTGCAAGCGCAGCTTGTCAAATTAAAGTCATAAAGACTCCCTAAAATTGTCATTAAATTAATTCAGAACATCTATGACAAAACCTCTCACCAAAGCCGTGTTCCCAGTTGCTGGCATGGGAACACGCTTCTTGCCCGCCACCAAAGCCAGCCCCAAAGAAATGCTGACCGTTGTAGACAAGCCGCTGATTCAATACGCGGTGGAAGAAGCTTATGAAGCTGGCATTCGTGAAATGATTTTTGTCACAGGCCGCAGCAAACGCGCCATCGAAGACCACTTTGACATGGCCTACGAATTAGAAACTGAACTCGAAGCCGCCGGCAAACATGCCCTGCTCGAGATCGTGCGCAGCGTTCAACCCGACGACATGCAGTGTGTGTACGTGCGCCAAGCGCGTGCCCTCGGCCTAGGTCATGCGGTGCTGTGTGCCGAGCACTTGGTGGGCGATGAGCCCTTCGCCGTGTTGCTGGCTGACGATTTGATGCGCGGCAAAGCGGGTGGCCCTGGCGTCTTGAAGCAAATGGCCGAAGTGTTTGCTCGTACCCAGTCTTCAGTGTTAGCTGTTCAAGACGTGCCACTTGAACATGTGCACCGCTACGGTGTGGTGGCAGGCACGGATATCGGCAATGGTTTGGTCAATATTGAACAAATGGTGGAGAAGCCCAAAGCTGAAGTCGCGCCCTCACGCACCACGGTGGCTGGCCGCTACATCTTGACCCCTGGCGTGTTCGAGCGCATCCGCGCGGGCGGACGTGGTGTGCAAGGTGAGATTCAACTCACCGATGGAATTGCGGGTTTGTTGGCCACTGAAAAAGTGTTGGCCTACGCCTACGAAGGCAAGCGCTTTGATTGCGGCAGCAAAGTGGGCTTTTTGCAAGCCAGCGTTGAGTTGGCTTTAGAGCACGCCGAAGTGGGTGCTGAGTTCCACGATTACCTCAAGCAACTCAACATCGCGTCATTCAACGCCGCTTGAGGATGTGAATAAAGTCGCTGCCCTCGGTGGTTTGTGACAAAAGTTCATTACCGGTCTGCTTAGCAAACGCAGCAAAGTCACGCACAGAACCCGTGTCTGTCGACAACACCTTCAGCACCTGACCGCTCTCCATGGCGGTCAGCGCCTTTTTGGCTTTCAAAATTGGCAACGGGCAATTCAGCCCGCGCGTGTCCAGCTCTAGGTCGATGTTCATGCGGGAAACACCCCTGTAGACAAGTAACGGTCGCCACGGTCGCACACGATGAAGGCAATCGTTGCGTTCTCTAGCTGCTGTGCAATGTGCAAAGCGACCCAACATGCGCCCGCGGCGGAGATGCCGGCAAAGATGCCCTCTTCACGCGCCAAGCGTCGGCACATGTCTTCGGCATCGTCTTGGCTCACGTACACCAACTCATCCACGTTGCTGCCATCGTAAATTTTGGGCAAATACGCTTGCGGCCATTTGCGAATGCCAGGAATACGCGAACCCTCTGAAGGCTGCGCACCGATGATGCGGATCGCTGGGTTCTTCTCTTTCAAAAAGCGCGACACACCCGTGATAGTTCCCGTCGTGCCCATGGCACTCACGAAATGCGTGATACGGCCCTGCGTTTGCTCCCACAGCTCAGGACCCGTGGTCTCGTAATGGATGCGTGGGTTGTCTTCATTGGCAAATTGGTCCAACACGCGACCTTTGCCTTCGGTTTGCATGCGCTCGGCCAAGTCACGGGCGTATTCCATGCCGCCGCTCTTAGGCGTCAAGATCAACTCCGCGCCAAACGCCTTCATGGTTTGAGCGCGTTCAATCGATAAGTCCTCGGGCATGATCAACACCATCCGATAGCCCTTGATGGCGGCTGCCATGGCCAGCGCAATGCCAGTGTTGCCCGAAGTGGCTTCAATCAAGGTGTCGCCAGGTTGGATGTCGCCGCGTTCTTGCGCCCGCTGAATCATGGACAAAGCGGGACGGTCTTTCACCGAACCAGCGGGGTTGTTGCCTTCAAGCTTGCCCAAAAGCACGTTGCCGCGTCGGGCATTGTCTGCCACACCTAGACGCTGCAGAACGACCAAGGGTGTCTTGCCAACTGCGTCTTCAATGGTGGGGTAAATCATGTCTGAATTCATAGCCCGCTACTGTGCCACAAGTTGCGCTAGCTGCCCTACACGAGGACTTGTGCCAAGTTCTCGTGGATGCCATTTCAGGCGGTCGATTTAACTCGTCGCAGAAATTTTTCTATGGATTTGAATTCCTTTGAAAGGCGCCTTGGCAGCTTCCGGGAAATTGTTGTTCTCCACATACGTGCTGGCGTAGTCGCCCATGTATTGATCGCCCATCGCGTGCGACCCCGTATGACTGGGCATATACAGCGCATCAGACAGGCGGCGAAACAGGCCAATAACAGGCATAAAAAGTAGTTTGATAGAAGTCATAACCAATCCTCCTTAAAAGATGTAAACAGTTTATACCGTTTAAGTAAAAATGTGCGCAACATTAACCACTACTTAATCATTGTTAATAACTAGCCCCCGCAAACCGAAAAATTCCAGCTTTGCGGCCATGACCACCAAAACCCACCCATGAATACCGGCCATCAAAAATGCGTGAAAGTTGTGCCATAATCGATCTCTTCTCTCCCGTGCCCGGGTGGTGAAATTGGTAGACGCAGGGGACTCAAAATCCCCCGCCGCGAGGCGTGCCGGTTCGATTCCGGCCCCGGGCACCATCGGTAAGGTCTTACCACACTGACTCGATAGCGCGCCTTCAAGCTTATGAATGACGACGACCTTTCCAAGATAGTCAGAAGCGGCTCCCGACACAGCGTTTCCGTTTCCGAGCACACTGGCAATGCTAAAAATCCCAAAAACATCGTTACTTCAGACGCTGAAGAAACTGAAGCGCGTAAACGCGCGTTTGAAGTCCAAGCCTTAGCTGCAATAGAAGCTGAAAAAGCTTTAGCCGCTGCTCTGGCAGAGCACACAGAACATATCGCGACAGACGATACAACCGCAGACGCGAACATCCAAAAAATTGCAGCGGACAAAGCCGCTCAAAATCGCCAAGCTATTGCTTCAGGTGGTGCAGCTGCTGCTAACGTTCAAAGCGTCTCAACAGACGTACTCGACACCAACATCCAAAACATTGGCAGAGACAGCATCCAAGCCAATATTCAGAACATCGGCGCTGACAAAGGCATTGCGACCAATGTGCAAAACGTGTCCACAGATGCCATTGCAACGAACCTGCAAAACGTTGGCAACGGCAACTTAGCTGCCAACAAGCAAAACATCGCAGGCGAAAAAGGCATTGAAGCCAATCGCCAAGGAATCCCAACAGATGTAATTGCACCCAATGTGCAAGACATTGCTTTTGGCAACATCGCGGCCAACGTACAAGCCATCGGCGGCAAACCAATAGGCGCTAACAACCAAGCGATTCCCGAAGATTCCCTCGGACTTAACCGTCAAGGCATCGACACAGGTCCGACAGCTGCGGCAAATTTGCAAGCGCTTCCCCAAGACAATGTGGCCCCCAATCGCCAAGCGCTAGGCCAGAATGGCGACAGCAAAAATACCGCCAACATTGCCACGGATGCCACAGGTAAGAACGAGCAACAGGTGGCCAAGCTTGGCATTCAAGACAACAAGCAGACCTTGAATCAAGACAACCTGGCAGCCAACAAGCAAGCTCTGACACCAACTCCCGGCATCACGCCCAATAACCAAGCTGTAGGGACAGATGCAGCTTCGCTCAACCGACAAGCCGCGCCGCAAGATGCACCACCTGGCCCCAATCGTCAAGGCGTGGACAACGGCAAGATTGAATCCCACTTTGAACAGCTACCTTCCGGCGGCGCTGTGCGCAACAAAGCGGACTTCCCAACAGGTACGCCTGGCAGTGGCTCGCAAACCACGGCCAACCCTGCCTCATCCGCGGCTGCAAAGCCAGCAGCACCATCAGCACCCCATGTGCCTCTGACAGCGGCCGAGCAGCAACGACTCGCCAAGCTCAAGCGCGAACAAATGCATGATGCCTTTCATGGCCGACTCGCGGGTATCAAACACAACGTGGATGCGTTGAACAACCGTTTGACTGACTTTGAAGACAAAGTTCACAAAGAAGACGAAAAACTTGAAAAAGGCAACCCCGAAGATTTCGATATCGACCTCGACTAGGGCCTT
>CAJBHE010000006.1 GCA_903952885.1 uncultured Burkholderiales bacterium | reverse complement strand
CTCGCATCTTCCAAAGCCACACCACCTCACCCTTGGGCGATGTGCTGTTAGCCGCCACCGAGCAAGGCTTGGCTGGCGTGTGGTTTGTGCACCGTCAAGAACACATGCCAGACAGCAGCCAGTGGACAACCGATGAGGCACACCCCACCTTGCTGGCCGCTGCCCAGCAATTACATGAATACTTTTCAGGCCAACGCCAAAGCTTCGATCTGCCGCTGCAACCCGCTTGGGGCACGCCGTTTCAGCATGCCGTGTGGCAAGCCTTGCAGCGCATCCCCTACGGACGTACCAGCACCTATGGCGACATTGCACGCGACATCGGCAACCCAAACGCCTTGCGAGCCGTAGGTGCAGCCATTGGCCAGAACCCCCACACCATCGTCGTGCCCTGCCACCGTGTGGTGGGAGCCAACGGCTCGCTCACGGGATTTGCAGGCGGGCTTGACCGCAAAACCTTTTTGCTGACCCACGAAGCTGCACACGCATGAACGAAGCGCATGTGCCTTGGCGCGAATGGGTGCCTGAGTTTGTGCTGCTGGCTTTGCTATGGGGTTCTTCTTTTTTGTTCATGCGCGAAGGTGCCCAAGCCTTTGGCGCTTTTCCCACCGCTTGGGTCCGTGTCACCCTGGCTGCAATCATGCTCACGCCTGTGCTGATCTGGCGCAAGGAACTACCAATATTGCAGGCTCACTGGCGACCTGCGGCCTTTTCAGGCCTACTTAACTCAGGCTTGCCATTCGCCTGCTACGCCTATGCACTGATGAACATCAGCACGGGCATGTCTTCCATCCTGAATGCCACCACGCCCTTATTTGGCGCCCTCATCGCTTGGTTTTGGTTGGGCGACAAACTCAATGGCACGCGCGCTTTGGGTTTAGTTCTGGGTTTCACGGGCGTTGTGCTGCTGGCCAGCGATGTGCCCGGCGGCATCTCGTTTCAATCAGGCGGCTCTGGTTTGGCCATTGCGGCTTGCTTGCTTGCCACGTTTTGCTATGGCATCGCAGGCAGTTTCACCAAGCGCTATTTGCAGAACGTGCCCTCCATCGTCACAACCACAGGTAGCTTGTGGGGGGCGAGCATTGGACTGGCCATACCCGCCCTGCTGACATGGCCTAACGAAGCGCCAACGCTGCATGCTTGGGCGGCCCTTGCTATTGCCGGCTTGCTGTGTACCGCCCTCGCTTATGTGTTGTATTTCCGACTGATGACACGCACGGGCCCCGCTCGCGCCATGACCGTGACCTATTTGATTCCAGTCTTCGCCAACTTCATTGGCGTGGTGTTCCTAGACGAAGTGGTCACCCATTGGATGATGGGCTGCGCCGTAGTCATCGTGGCGGGTACGGCTTTGGCCTCGGGTTTGGTCGGACGAAAATAAACAACCACGACACGCACAAGCCTGTTACATTAGTTGATCGCTTTAGTCGACTTCTAGCACGCTACCTCTACCTAGCGCGTGCCAGCCCCTTAGCAAAGGGGCGTTTTAAGTAAATTCCCACTTCTACGCGTATTTTCAACCAGTGCAACAGCACTGCGTTTTGTCGTTCTATTTTTTTAAGATTTTCATGATTCCAGCTATTCATACCCAGCATCCCGCCATCACGCATGGCAAATACCGCATTGCAGCCAGCCCTCGCGCCCTGCCCTGCGGCCGCTTTACGGCACAAGTGTCTGTGGCCAGTGGCCAAGGCAGCGCGAGCACCGCACGCATCATGTCGTTCACCGATCACTTCGCCACACATGATGACGCCGCCAAATACGCCCTTGCACAAGGTTTAGATTGGGTGCATCGCACAATGCCAGCGCATTGATGCAGCAGATGTAGAAAAGGCCTCGAAACGTGAGTTCCGAGGCCTTTTTTGTTTGACTCAGCACAAGGCTAAGTCAAAAGATCTGCAGGGCTTAGTAACCGCCGCGACCGCCACCACCGTAGCCGCCACCACCTGAACGGTCGCCGCCGCCGTAGCCGCCACCGCCTGAGCGATCGCCACCACCGTAGCCGCCGCCACCTGAACGTGGAGGACGTGGCTCCATTGGGCGTGCTTCGTTCACAGTGATGCTACGACCACCCAATGATTGACCATTCATGCCTTCGATAGCAGCTTGTGCTTCGGCATCGCTGCCCATTTCGACGAAGCCGAAACCTTTTGAGCGGCCTGTGTCGCGCTCCATCATGACTTTGGCGCTGGTAACAGAACCGAATTCACCGAAAGATTGCTCAAGGTCGCCATCGCGAACCGTGTATGGCAGATTGCCGACGTAAAGTTTGTTGCCCATGGGGACTCCTTAAATACAAGAAAAAGCGAAGGGGTCCCGAAAGCACAACTAACCGAGAAGTAACGCCGTAGCGCGCGAAACTGACCTATCACCTGAATGACGCTGATGGTTGAAGACCAGCGCTAAGGCATTATGCACTTCTTTTCACAATTTAAAAAGTAACAGAAACTTTTATTGTTGCGAGAGGCAAAAAAGAATCAAACTTTATCCAGCAAATTGCAATGCGGCCAAACTGGCATACAAGCCCCCACGCGCGATCAACTCCGCATGCGTACCCTGCTCCACCAATTGCCCCTTGTCCAGCACCCAAATGCAATCTGCACGTTGCACCGTGGCCAAACGATGTGCAATCACCAAGGTGGTTCGACCCTGCATCGCTGTCTCAAGCGCTGCTTGCACCATGCGCTCGCTGTTGGCATCCAAGGCGCTGGTTGCTTCGTCAAGCAACAGCAAGGGCGGATTTTTTAAGATCGCTCTGGCAATCGCAATGCGTTGGCGTTGCCCGCCCGATAAACGCACACCGCGATCCCCCAAATAGGTGTCGTAGCCCTGTGGTAAGTCACTGATAAATTCTTGTGCAAACGCAGCATCGGCAGCGGCCATGACCTCGGCCAGCGTTGCATCGGGTTTGCCATAGCGGATGTTATCTGTGACTGTGCCAGAAAACACAACCGCCTCTTGGGGCACCACGCCGATGCGCTGACGCAAGTCATGCAAATCCATTTGCGCAATGGGCACGCCGTCCAACAGCACCTCGCCCTTTTGCGGCGCATAAAACCGCATCAACAAAGAGAACAACGTTGTTTTACCCGCCCCACTGGGGCCCACAATCGCCACGGTTTGCCCAGGGCGCACTTCACCACTCAGGCCATTCAAGGCCTGCTGCGTGGGGCGCGAGGGGTAATTGAAACTCACCTCGCGCAGCACCAAGCTGGATCCGTTCACAGGCCAAGCCGCGCGCTGCGGCTGCTGGGGCGAGCTCACATCTGAACGCGTGTGCAATAACTCCATCAAGCGCTCGGTCGCACCAGCGGCACGTAACACATCACCGTAGACCTCACCTAAGACTGCAAAAGCGCTGGCCAACAAAATCACATAAACGATGGTTTGCCCCAACTCGCCCGCTGTGGTGTTTCCAGCGCGCACGGACAGTGCGCCCAAATACAAACCCCACAGAAGCGCAGCGCTAGAGGCCAAGATGATGAAGCCCACCAAGAATGAGCGCGCGCGCGTGCGGCGCAAAGCAGTGCCCAAAGCTTGCGCCGTCGAAGATGTGAAACGGTCTGCTTCCCGTTTTTCTGCGGTGTAACTTTGCACCACCGAAATGGCATTCAGAACCTCAGACGCAATGGCACTTGAATCGGCCACTCGGTCTTGACTGGCCCGAGACAGGCGCCTGACCCTGCGCCCCAAATACACACTGGGCAAGACGACCACCACCAACAAACCAATCACTTGCAGCATCAACCAGGGATTAGTCCACACCAGCATGCCCACCGCACCCAGACCCATCACCAAATTGCGCAACCCCATGGACAAAGATGAGCCCACCACGGTTTGCACCAAGGTGGTGTCGCTGGTCAAGCGAGACAACACCTCACCCGATTGGGTGGTTTCAAAAAATGTGGGGCTTTGCTCAAGCACGTGGCCATAGACTTTGTTTTTCACGTCGGCCGTTATTTTTTCGCCCAACCAACTCACCGTGTAAAACCGCCCGGCTGAAAAGAAGGCCAAAGCGGCGGCGACCAAAAACAACTCAAAAAACCTTTCGGCCAACACATCCGAGCTCGCGGTTGCAACCAAGCCTTGATCGATCAACACTTTCAAAGCCAACGGAAATGCCAACGTAGTAGCTGCCGCGAGTAATAAAAACAAACTCGCAAGCACGACCTGCAAACGGTAGGGACGAATAAATGGAAGTAATCCAGAGAGCGATTTTGGAGAAGAGGTCATCTACCCAGTTTATCTCTGCATCACCAGGCTAACTGAATGGTCCGTTGCGCTTCATCCTCGCCGCCTTCAAGAGACCTGCCGGTGACACACAACGATTGGAAATCCACACGTTTTGACGATCTCAAAAAGGTGCACTAAGTCTTTGAAGAAAGTGCGCAAAAGCTGGCGAATATTTGGCGCGAGTAAGGCGACCTGATCAATCAAACATCCGCAAGCAGAAATGAAAAATGCGCCCGAAGGCGCATTTTTACTGACTTACTGGCGGAGTGGACGGGACTCGAACCCGCGACCCCCGGCGTGACAGGCCGGTATTCTAACCAACTGAACTACCACTCCAAAACCTATTAAGCTCTAGTCTTG
>CAJBHE010000005.1 GCA_903952885.1 uncultured Burkholderiales bacterium | reverse complement strand
GCTCCGCCTCCTGCAACAGCTCCGCCACCAGAAACCACGCTACCGAGACCTTCAGAAACTGCTAATCCAACGCCACCTCCGGTACCACCTGCTGCGGCAACACCACCGAGCAAAGGAGAAGCACCCAATGCAGAAGTCGCCGAAAAAGCAGAGCCCGTACCGCTAGTCGCACCACCAAGAGCTAAATTAGGGAGCTCAGCCGACAACGACGCCAACTGCTGAGCCGCAGCAGGAGAAGATGCGGTTGCCGTTGCAACGGCGTCAGAAACCTCATTATTCAAGACAGAACGAATCGCCTTCAAGAAGTCTTCTTGGACAGCCAACTGCTGCTGCGCGGTGTTACCAGCTTTGGATTGGAGGCTTGTGATCTCTTCATGGATAACATTGCGCAGCGTTTCACGGGCCTCTTGTGCGAGTTCTTCAATGCTCTTATCGCTTGAGAGAACGCCCTCTTGAAGCGGTTGAATGGCTTGCTCATCGTCAACAACGGTATGCAGATTTTTTGCATCTGGCAAAATATCTTGGATGGGCTCTTTAGAAGGCCCTTGCTGCTTGGACTGTGCCGCCCTGACCTCCTCCACAAAAAGTGCCATCAATGGCAAAGATGCGCCCAGCTTCGCAAGGTCTGATTTGAGAGACAGCAACGACCTAGCCACCTTCTTGAGGGACTCTTTCATCGCAGAAGTTTTGATCTTCTTGTCTGTCATGTGTAAAGGTTTCGGAAACAGTCTCGATCTATTTAACAGTTCTGATGAATTTATCATATTTCCTAGAAAAAACTAAGTAGTTCCCGAGTTTTGAGCTTCGGAAACCACATATTCAAGAAAAATGATGAAATCGTAATATTTGTAACTAAAGTAACATTCTTCAAAAGTAGGTTATCTGAAACAATTCTTAAAAAACGATAAAATCAAAAAATATAATGCGAAAGAGATCAATTAATCAATTAAACATCAAAAGCAGCTTTATTGCTATTTTGATTTTATTTTGCTTTTTGATTTCTAATTTAAATTCTCGGATTGCCGCTGCACAGGGTCAGATCACCCCCAGTACGAACACGTCAAAACGTGTTGATGGGATCAAACGAGATGAATTAACTAGCAAGCTCAAATTATTTGTTGCGCCTGAGGCAGGTTTAAACAACGAAATAAGAGCAGCACTTATGCGTATCGAGCAGGCATGTGATCTCAGCAAATCAAAACTGAAAGATCCACTGCCCTTTAGCCCCAAAAACCTACTGGTAATCAAAGAAATCGCTGTCGGCCGTGAACTGATTGCACAACAGCAAACACAATGGGACAAAGCGCAAAGTGCATTTCGCACCGAACGTGGCTTGAACAACAAAATCTGCGCGACGGCAATTGATTTTTTCCCGATGAGTGAGCAGTGCACACGCTATCAAAATGACACTAGCACGCTCAAAGCAGTAAGTTCGATCGCCGAGTTTTACTACGCAGAGGCATTAGCACGCTATAGCAGCTACGAGGCAGCTATTGAACTTGAAAGCCTTGGTTGTGCCCGTCCAGATTTCGGTGTCAAACTGTGGTCAGCTGAACAGTTGCACATCATTCCTAAACTCAAAACCTCTGCCGATCAACTCGCCAATTTTTTAAAATAAGCCACACAGATAATTTTTTTACATTCAATGGATTCTTCTCCACAACCACAAAAAAGATTTTTTGAAACTGTCGATAACAGCCTAAAGATCATGGCGATTATTTTGATGACTGTCGTGCTGACAAGCGCAGCTGTGTATTTATCTTTCAGTCTTGTGGAGCAAGTCAAACGCAATCAGCTCAATCAGGTGGCTCAGTCTTATACGCAACAGTTAAGACAAAAAATCCAAGCTCAAGAAGAGCAACTCCAACTGGCTGCTTCCTCGACAACAGACGACTCATCCATCCGATTCAAAGAACACGCCAAACGCTTGATGGAAAAAAATCCGAGCATTAGTCTGATTGAAATCAGAGATGAATCGGCGGGATTGATTGCAAGACAAGAATCGATTCAATTGAGGGAATCTTGGACAGCAGAAGGCAGACGTCAACTCGCTCCAGCCGTCTTGTTAAATTTCCTGCGGACGATAGAACAGCAAAAAATCTATTGGGCATATGGTCACTCATCGGATGGCGTCAACGCACCCGAGATGATCGTACCGACCCATCACTTGAAGCGGGCATGGATCATTCGGATTAATACGGATCAATGGAAGGCAGATGCAACTGGCATCGACCTTCCCCGCAACATTCAACTGACCCTCAGTGAACAGCCTATCGATGACCTAGATCCATTGCAATCAGTCGCAGTGCCACTGGGCCTGTCTGGGACAAAAACGCACTTGGTATTTTCAAGAAAGACAGCACCCCTCAATCGCTTTTCACTCAACCAGATTGAGGATCAAAAAGTCGATGGCATATCCGTCTTAATCGCAGCCTTGGGGCTTTGTCTTTGTGCACTTCTTGCCAGCTATGTGCGCGACGCCAAACGCTACAAAGATGCACGCGCTCTGATTGCCAATCAGCAAGCCGCCCTGTTGAAGCAGAATCAAATCAGCAACTTGGCAGAAATTTCAACGACCCTGGCACACGAACTCAATCAACCGCTGGCGACCATCACAAACTACGTTGCGTCTTGCCAGATGCGGATCAAGTCAATGGGTTTCGAGGACTCCATCGTTCGAAATTCATTGAGTAACGCGCTCAAGGAGGCGTTGAGGGCTGGCGAGATTGTTCATTCCATTCGCAACCACCTCAAACATGAAAATGAGGTCACGACCCTTGTCAACGTGGGGGACCGCATCACGTCGATAACACCCGTGATTGAGCTCATAGTGAAAGAGCATGCATCACAACTACGAATGCAAATTGAACAAGATTTATGGGTTCACATCAATCCGGTCTTGCTAGACCAGGTGATCCTGAATCTTTGCAAAAATGGGCTTGATGCAATGGACGTTTTGAAACCCAAAAAACGCGTCCTTTCAGTGTTCGCCCAACGACACACAGATGAAGATGCAAAGCATTGGGTGCAAATTGATGTTCGCGATGAGGGGCATGGCATTAGCGCAGAGGTAGGCTCCAAAATCTTCAACCCTTTTTACACAAATAAACCTCAAGGGATGGGGGTCGGGTTGAGTCTTTGCAGGTCTGTGGCAGAAAAATACGGTGGCAAGATCAGCTGGTTCAACAACCACATCCAGGGGACCACCTTTACGGTATTTCTGCCACTGATAAAGACTTGATAATGTCGTCCATGCTTATGAACTCAAACCCCAACACACCTGCGCTTAATCTTCACCCGATTCAGTTGATTGAAGACGACGTGGCCGTTGCGCAAAGCTTGTTGATGCTCTTGACGTCATCGAACTACACCTGCGTGCATTACAAGAACGCGGAAGATTTTTTTGTGGCAGTTGCCAACAACCCGCAAGCGCTATCGCTGCCTAGTTGCATCATTTCTGACATACGACTTGCCAAGCTCTCGGGCTTGGATTTGCTCAACCGCATCACCCAAAAATACCCTGAATGTGTGTGGCCTGTGATCTTAATGACCGGACATGGGGACGTCGAGATGGCAGTCAACGCAATGCAAAAGGGCTGTTTTGATTTCTTGTCGAAGCCTTTTGATCCTTTTATGCTCGTCACTAAGATACACGATGCTCTTGTGAAGTCTGTCGCCACACAAAAGAAAAATATTTTTTTGAGTGACTAT
>CAJBHE010000004.1 GCA_903952885.1 uncultured Burkholderiales bacterium | reverse complement strand
GTATGCCGCCGGACTCGATGACGCAGGCCAAAGACGTGTTCCAGAAACTGTACACCTGTTACATGGAAACAGATGCCTCGCTGGTTGAAATCAACCCACTGAACCGCGACAGCAAAGGCAACGTGATGGCTTTGGACGCGAAGTTCAACTTTGATGCCAACGCTTTGTTCCGTCACCCAGAAATCGTGGCTTACCGCGATTTGGACGAAGAAGATCCAGCTGAAGTGGAAGCTTCTAAGTTTGACTTGGCCTACATCTCCTTAGACGGCAACATCGGTTGCTTGGTCAACGGTGCTGGCTTGGCTATGGCCACCATGGACACCATCAAGTTGTTCGGTGGCGAGCCAGCCAACTTCTTGGACGTGGGCGGCGGCGCAACAGCAGAGAAAGTCACGGAAGCTTTCAAGATCATGTTGGCCAACAAGAATGTCAAAGGCATTTTGGTCAACATCTTCGGCGGCATCATGAAGTGCGACACCATAGCCAGCGGCGTGATCACTGCGTGTAAAGCTGTGAACTTGTCCGTGCCACTGGTGGTGCGCATGAAGGGCACTAATGACGAACTGGGCAAGAAAATGTTGGCTGAATCAGGATTGCCCATCATCTCTGCCGACACCATGGCCGAAGCCGCAACTGCAATCGTTGCCGCTGTTAAGTAAGGACACCACATGTCAATCTACATCAATAAAAACACCAAGGTCATCACCCAAGGTATCACCGGCAAAACCGGTCAGTTCCACACTGAAAAGTGCATCGAGTACGCAAATGGTAAAAACTGTTTCGTCGCGGGTGTGAACCCCAAGAAGGCTGGCGAGTCCATCTTCGGCGTGCCAATCTTTGCATCGGTCAAAGAAGCTGCCCACAACACGGGCGCAACCGTGTCTGTGATCTACGTGCCACCAGCTGGCGCAGCGGCTGCCATCTGGGAAGCTGTGGAAGCTGACCTCGATTTGGCCATCTGTATCACCGAAGGCATCCCCGTCCGTGACATGCTTGAAGTCCGTAACAAGATGAAAGCCAAGGAAGCGGCTGGCGGCAAAAAAACATTGCTCCTCGGCCCTAACTGCCCTGGTTTGATCACGCCTGACGAAATCAAGATCGGCATCATGCCCGGTCATATCCACCGTAAAGGCCGTATCGGCGTTGTGTCTCGTTCAGGCACATTGACTTACGAAGCTGTGGCGATGTTGACCGAAGTGGGCTTGGGTCAATCCAGCGCCGTCGGTATCGGTGGTGACCCCATCAACGGTTTGAAGCACATCGACGTGATGAAGGCTTTCAACGACGATCCAGACACAGACGCCGTCATCATGATTGGTGAAATCGGTGGCCCAGATGAAGCTGAAGCTGCACAGTGGTGTAAGGCCAACATGAAGAAGCCAATCGTTGGCTTCATCGCTGGTGTGACTGCCCCTCCCGGCAAGCGCATGGGCCATGCAGGTGCTTTGATTTCTGGCGGTGCAGACACTGCAGATGCCAAACTGGCCATCATGGAAGAGTGCGGCTTCATCGTCACACGCAACCCATCTTAATTGGGCAAATTGCTCAAGGCTCAGTTGAAGTAATTTCCCTCGGGATTTACAAAGACAAAAGCGAGCGGTGTTTCACCGCTCGCTTTTTTTTGAACTCGCACATCGTCTATCCCAAGTCAAGGGCTGCCTAGAATTCGTGCCCAACCTCCAAAGGACTTGCGATGAAACAAACCTTACAACGCGGCTTCACCTTGATCGAACTCATGATCGTGGTCGCCATCATTGGCGTGCTGGCCTCTGTGGCTTTGCCAGCTTACCAAGACTACATGATTCGTGCGCGTGTGAGCGAGGGCCTAGGGCTTGCGTCTGCCGCAAAAACCAATGTGCTGGATGTGCTGAACAGCGGAAACATCGCAACCATTGGCGCGGATGGTTATAAGACCGGCTACACATTTGGCGGCGCGACCAAGAACATTAGCAAAATCGACATTGCCAGCAGCACAGGCGTCATCACCATTACCACCACAGCCGCTGCAGGCGGAGGTAGCTTGCTACTTGTGCCGTTCACCAAGAGTGGTACAACAGATTCAGCATTGCCTGCGCCTACTGCCACGAGCGTGAGCATTGAAGGCGTGGTGCAGTGGAAGTGCATGGCCAAAGGGGCCGACGCGTTTGTCAGTGTGTCTGTGCCCACCGATGCACTGGACAAAAAGTACGTGCCCAGCGACTGCAAATAAGTCGTCGCAGCGGCTAAACCAGGCGCTCTAGGGCGCGTTTGTTTTTTGGGTCATGTTTCGGCTTATGGCGTGATGGAAAATCAGGCCATGATCCCGTCTAACCAATCCAACACCTGGCTGCGCAATGTCATCTTGGCGCTGTGCGTGGCCTTGCCGTGGCTCAATCCATTTGCCAGCAGTCCGTCTACAGCCGTCATCCCATTGTTGGTGAGTTGGATGCTGGCTGCGTGCGCATTGTTGGCGGTGGTAGAGCTGCCATTTTTAAAGCCTCAGCTAGCCAAGCCGCAGTGGATGCTTCCATCGCGTGTCGTTGCTACCGTGATGTTGGTTTGGCTGGCTGCCTCCTTAGTGTGGGTACCTCAGGTGGTGGACCGCGCTTTGACGGCTGGCCTGGTGGCGTCGCTCCTGTGTGTGTGGCTGATGGCCTCTGTGGGCCGGCGTGCGGCGTTGGATGACCGCGTGTTGCGTTGTGTGGTGGTGGCTTTGCTGGCGGCGGCAGTGATCAGCGCGGTGCTGGGCGTGCTGCAGTATCTGGGCATGGCGCGTGAGTTGTCGCCTTGGGTCAATCAACCTTTGAAGGGCGATGCGTTTGCTAACTTGCGGCAGCGCAACCAGTTTGCTTCGCTCACAAGCATTGGGCTGGTGGCATTGTTGGCTTGGGTGGCAGTGCATACCCAAATGCGCACGATCTCCCGAAGCAGCTGGGCGATGGCGCTGCTGTGCCTTAACGTGTTGGCCGCAGGTGTGGCGTGCTCGTTGTCTCGGACAGGCGCGATGCAATGGGTGCTGGTGGGCGTGGTGATGGCGGCTTGGGCCTGGCGAAGCCGCAACCAAGGGGCTGGATGTGGCGATGTCATGTTCAAAGGTAGAAGCAACAGCTTGATCTGGCTTGCGCTCGCAGCGCCCCTGTTGGTGGCTGTCTGGTCGGTGCTGATGCCTTGGCTGGCTTTGCAAACCACGGGCGAGCAGGGCGCGAGCATGATCTTGCGCGTCACCGGTCAAGCGCAAGACTACGCCGCGTGTGGTGGCCGCCGTGTGTTGTGGGCCAATGTGCTGGCGCTCATTGCGCAGCAGCCTTGGCTGGGCTGGGGCTGGGGCGAGACGGACTATGCACACTTCATAACAGGTTACAACGGCCTGCGTTTTTGCGACTTGCTCGACAACGCACACGACTTACCCCTGCACTTGGCCCTCGAGTTTGGCGTGCCGTTTGCCCTGGCCGTGATGGCTATCGTCGCCATGTGGGTGTTGCGCCGCAAGCCTTGGCAAGAGCGCCAGTCATGGCGCGTGATGGCTTGGTGTCTGTTGTTGGTCTTGGCGCTGCACAGTTTGCTGGAGTACCCGCTTTGGTATGGCCCCTTTCAAATGACTTTGGGTTTGGCCATTGGCTTGCTGTGGGCTAAGCCAAATGAACCAGACGCAACTGTCACGCACCAAGGCCAAGCGACTCCCCTGTGGCTGGCGGCAATGCTGTTCATCGCTTGCTTGTTCGCCGCGTGGGACTTCAACCGCGTGGGCCAAATCTATCGCCAAGCTACGTCGCGTGATGTGCCGTATCGCGACAACCCTTTGCACCATGCCAAGCAATCATGGCTGTTCAAAAACCAAGCTGACTTTGCCGAATTGACCACCCAAACCGTCACCGCAGACAATGCGGCGCAGATATATGCACAAGGTAAGCGTTTGATGCATTACTCACCCGAAGCGCGGGTGGTGCAACGCGTCATTGACAGCGCTCAGCTGCTAGGCCAAACCGAAGAGGCGAAAACTTTGACCGAGCGCCTACAAGACGTGAAGCAAAGCGCGCCGCGCTAAACTCAAACGCAACATGACCCTCACACGCCCCACCCTCTCGGCCATCGTCATCACCCGCAACGAAGCGCACAACCTGCACGACTGCTTGCAGTCCATGCACGGTTTAGTCGATGAAATTGTGGTGGTGGACAGCCAAAGCACAGACGCCACGGTGGCTATCGCGCAGCAATACAGCGCCACAGTGGCGCAACCCGCCGACTGGCCGGGCTTTGGCCCACAAAAAAACCGCGCGCTGGATATGGCGACATGTGATTGGGTGCTTTCTATCGACGCCGACGAACGCGTCACCCCTGAACTTGCGGCCGAAATCAGGCAGGTATTACAAACAGGCCATACACAGGTGGTCTACAAGATGCCACGCTTGTCCTCGTATTGCGGCAAGTTCATCCACCACGCAGGCTGGCAGCCCGACTATGTGTTGCGCTTGTTCAAGCGCGGCACAGCCAAGTTTTCCGACGACTTGGTGCACGAGCGCGTCGTGAGCGATCAAAAAGTGGTGGCCTTGCAAAACCATTTGCTGCATTACAGCTACCTTAATTTCTCGCAAGTGCTGTCCAAGGTCGACGCCTATTCCAGTGCGTCGGCAAAACAAGCCTATGCGCGTGGCAAACGCTCGTCAGTGGCGGCTGCGTTGGGCCACGGTGCGTGGGCATTTTTTCGCACCTATGTGATTCGTCGTGGCTTCTTAGACGGCCCACACGGGTTGGCATTGGCTATCTCAAACGCTGAAACCAGTTACTACAAGTATTTGAAGCTTTGGCACATGCAGCTGGCCGAAGAGGCTGCCGCCAAGTAACCCAACTCAAGGCTTTCAGGCCGCCACGTAGCTACCCGACTTGCCGCCATGCTTTTCTAGCAGGTGCACGTCGGTCATCGTCATGCCTCTGTCCACTGCTTTGCACATGTCGTAAATCGTGAGTAAGGCCACTTGCACGGCCGTCAGCGCTTCCATCTCCACACCCGTTTGTCCTAAGGTCTCTACCGTTGCTTTACAGCGCACGCTGTGTGTGGCCTCGTCAACGGCAAACTCCACGGCCACGCGGGTGAGCGCGAGTGGATGACACAACGGAATCAAGTCGCTGGTTTTCTTGGCGGCCTGAATGCCTGCAATGCGAGCGATACCAAGCACGTCGCCCTTCTTTGCCGTGCCGCTTTGAATCAAGGCCAGCGTGGCCGGCAACATGACGATGCGGCCTGTGGCCACGCCCACGCGTTTGGTGTGGGCTTTGTCGGCCACATCCACCATGTGGGCTTGGCCTTGGGCGTCAAAGTGTGTGAGTGTGGACATGCGGAAATGAGCAAGGGGTTAACATGAAAGCAGCATCATACGGCGCAAGCACCCATGTTTAATCTTCTGCTTTCACCTCACTTGTTACGCCGCTTGGGCGTGCTCTGCGTGTGCGCAACTTTGCTGCTGCCATTGCCGCCTGCGCAGGCGCAACTCAACAGCAACCGCTTGCCTAATTTGGGCGATGGCGCTGAAGTGCCGCTGGGCGTGGAGCGCCGTTTGGGGGAGAGCATTGCCCGGGAAATTTACCGCGACCCCGACTATTTAGACGATCCCGTGCTGGGAGACTATGTGCAGTCCATCTGGCAAATCTTGCTCGCCTCAGCCCGCCAGCGTGGTGAGCTGACGCCCGAGCTAGAGCAGCAGTTTGCGTGGGAGGTGTCGCTCATTCGTGACCGCAGCATCAACGCGTTTGCCCTCCCTGGCGGTTACTTGGGCGTGCACTTGGGTTTGATCTCAGCGGTCAGCAGCGCAGACGAATTGGCCTCAGTGCTGGCGCATGAACTCAGTCACGTCACGCAACGCCACATTGCCCGCATGATTGCGCAGCAGGGCAAGCAGGGCCCCATGGTGATGGGGGCCATGATTTTGGGCATGCTGGCCGCCAGCCGCACTATGAACGCCAGCAGCATGAGCGCAGCCAACGCGGTGATGGTGGGCGGGCAAGCCGCCGCCATTCAAAGCCAGCTTAACTTTTCGCGCGACATGGAGCGCGAAGCCGATCGCGTGGGCTACGGCGTGATGACCGAAGCAGGCTACGAGCCGCAAGGCTTTGTGACGATGTTTGAAAAGTTGCAGCAAGCTGCAAGGTTGAACGACAACGGCTCTTTCCCCTACCTGCGTAGTCACCCCATGACAACTGAGCGCATTTCGGATGCGCAAGCACGTCAGCAGTTGCTGCCCACGCGCGCTGCAGTGGCTACTTCGCCCACGCACGCCATGATGTCTGCGCGCGCTCAGGTGTTGGCCAAGCCGGGTGTGGATGTGTTGCGCAGCATTGTCGAATTGGCGAATGTCGCAAACGTGGGTACGCAGACCAAGGCCAAGCAAGCGGCGGTTTTGTATGGCGCAACGATGGCTGAAATGCAGCAGCGCAACTTTGTGGCAGCGCGTCAGCATCTAGCGCGTTTGCAAAGCTTGCATGGTCTGGAGCTCAGCGCTGTGCGGGCGGTGCGTTTGTTAGGGGCCGAGTTAGCCTTGACTGCTGGAGAAGCTTCGCAAGCAGTGGCCATGCTAGAGCCCAAAGCCACGGTGATGGCAGACAATGACCGCGCCACGCGCATGTTGCTGGCACGCAGTCGCGTCGGTACACAAAAGCCTGCGCAGGGCAAAGCCGCAGCCAGTGAGTTGTCGTTGTGGCTCAATCAGCACCCGCGTGATGCATCGGCGTGGTTGTTGCAGGCCTCTGCCTATGAGCTGCAGGGTGATCCATTGCGCACCATTCGCGCACAGGCTGAGGCTCGCGCCATGGAGCTGGACTACGGCGCAGCCGTCGACCGTTTCAAGGCCGCACAAACATTGGCTCACCAAATGGCGAGTGAGGGAAAGTTAGACAGCGTCGGTCACATGGAGGCGTCTATCATCGACGCCCGATTGCGCGAGTTAGAGCGGTTGCGGCGGGAACAAGCGCTCGAGCGCAGCATCAATTAACACGCCAAACGCTGAGTAGATCAGTGAGCCCAGTAAGGCTGAGCCAAACCCGCTCACCCAAAAGCCGTCTAGCAAACCAGCAGCTGCCCAAAACATCAACGCATTGATGACAAACAAAAACAGCCCGAGCGTGACAAACGTCACAGGCAGTGTCAGTACCACCAAGGCGGGTCGCACGATGAGGTTAAAAATACCCATCACCAAGGCAGCTGTCATGGCCGCACCAAAGCCCGTGACTTCAACGCCGATGTAGAGATGCGCCAAGGCCATCAAGGCGGTGGCGTGGAGTACCCAAGTTAAAAGTAATTTCATTGCGTCTTCAGCATAGCATTGCCGCTATCATCCACACCCCGACTTTCACCCTGCTTTCTAGGTAACAAACTCTAACGCGATGGCTGCCATTCACATCACCGACATTGAAGCGGCCATCAACTATTGGCGAGAACAAAAACCATCCCCCGATGGCGTCACGCTAGCTCCTGAAATTCGCGCATTGGCTGAGGTCTATGCCTTGATGATTTATTACCACCACGAACAAGCGGCTGAAAAAGGCTTCCCCAAAAAGGCCTACGAGGCGTGGCTTGGTTGGTACAACACCACGGCCGATGCGCCCTGCATTGCGATTTGCTCCACCAGCCAAGGTGACGAAGAGTGCAAGGGCTGCGGTCGCACGTTTGAAGAAGTGCAGTACTGGCCAGAAATGTCGCCAGGCGAGAAGCGCAGCACATGGCGTCGCATCACCATGATTGGCACGTCTTGGCGTTTCAACAAATACGCAGAGCGGGCGCGGGGCGAATAAGCTTTATGACTTGCGCTTTATTTCCAGCGCTCGCATTCGATATCCACGGTGGTTTTGCCGTTGCTCATCATCACCACACCTTCTTGAACTGTGGCTTGCAGCTGCATGCTGCGCTCGGCCAATTTGGCCAGCTCTTGCGACGCGCTGCTGGGAATGCGCCACACCTGCAATGAGGTAGGTTTGATGAGTTTGTTTTGCATGTTCTTCCACCAGACATCGCCTGAGCTAGAGAACACATACAACATCACTTGGTCGGCCTTGCTGCATGCTTTGAGGAGTGGTTTTTCTTCGGGTTGACCGACTTCAATCCACAGGCGTTTGCGGCCGGTGAAATCGGTCAGCATCACATCGGGCTCATCAGGGTCAGACAGACCAGCGCCAAAGGCCAGCACGCCGTCGCCGTTGCAAACGTCTTGTAGCAAATGCGCTTGCAGTGACAGCGCTACCAAACGCACCATCATGCGTTCGTCCGTCTCGCTGGGGTGGCGCGCTAAGGTCAGCGCGTGGTCGGCGTAGTAGCTGTGATCAATGTCAGCGATTTGTACGTTCGCTTTGAAGATGGTCGATTTGATCGCCATCTGATTAAACGCGACGCGCCAGTTCGGCAGCTTTGCCCACGTAGCTGCCGGGCGTCATGGCCAGCAAACGGTCCTTGTCGACTTGCGGAATTTGCAGCGAAGCAATCAAACCATGAAGTGCTTCAGCCGTCACCGTTTTGCCACGCGTGACTTCTTTGAGCTGCTCGTAAGCGCCTTGCACACCGTAGCGGCGCATGACCGTTTGAATGGGCTCGGCCAACACTTCCCAAGCGGCGTCAAGATCGGCCGCCAAAGCTTCCTCGTTGAGCTCAAGCTTGTTCAAGCCCACGCTGAGCGACTGATAGGCCAAGGCGGTGTAGCCCAAGGCCACGCCCATGTTGCGCAACACAGTCGAGTCAGTCAGGTCACGCTGCCAGCGGCTGATGGGCAGTTTTTCGCTCAGGTGTTTGAGCACGGCGTTCGCCAAGCCTAAGTTGCCTTCGGCGTTTTCAAAGTCAATCGGGTTGACCTTGTGCGGCATGGTGGACGAGCCAATTTCGCCAGCTTTCAGGCGTTGCTTGAAGTAACCCAACGACACATAGCCCCACACATCGCGTGACCAGTCGATCAGGATGGTGTTGGCACGCGCCACTGCATCAAACAACTCGGCCATGTAGTCGTGGTGTTCGATCTGAATGCTGTAGGGTTGGAAGGTCAGGCCTAAGCCCAAAGGCGCAGGTGTTTCTACCACTTTACGGCTGAAAGCTTCCCAGTCGAAGTTGGGCCATGCGCTCATGTGCGCGTTGTAGTTGCCCACAGCACCATTCATCTTGGCCATGATGGGCACGCCTGCAATGCGTTCGCGCACTTGTTTCAAGCGCACCACCACGTTGGCCACTTCTTTGCCCACGGTGGTGGGGCTGGCGGTTTGGCCGTGCGTGCGACTGAGCATGGGCACTTCAGCGTAAGCGTGGGCCATCTCGCGCAGCTTGGCAATCAGGCCATCGAGGCCCGGCAAGATCACGTCATCACGGCCGGCTTTTAGCTGCAGTGCATGGCTGGTGTTATTGATGTCTTCGCTGGTGCAAGCAAAGTGAACAAACTCGGCAGCAGCTTCGAGCTCGGTATGACCTTTGAATTTCTTCTTGATCCAATACTCCACCGCTTTCACATCGTGGTTAGTGACCTTTTCTTCGTCTTTGATGGCCAGCGCGTCTTCGGTGCTGAAGTTGGTCACCAAGCTGATCAAATATGCGCGCGAAGCAGCGCTCAAGGGCTTGAACTCGGCAAAGCCTGCATCGCTCAAAGCCATGAACCACGCAATCTCCACTTGCACGCGGCGGTGCATGTAGCCTTGCTCGCTCATCAAGGGGCGCAGCGCGGCGACTTTGCCCGCGTAGCGGCCATCGAGTGGCGAGAGGGCGGTGACTTGGGAAATTGCTTGGGATGTAGGGGTATTGCTCATGCTGCAATTTTAGGTGCTGGGCCTGTTGGCGATGTATACGCAAGCCAGATAAACTATGCATCAAATAAAACTGTGAAAACTTTATGAAACTGATTGGTTCCATCACCAGCCCCTATGTGCGCAAAGTGCGCATCGTCATGGCCGAGAAAAAACTGGACTTCCAGTTTGTGACCGAAGACGTGTGGGCGGCAGACACCAGCATCTCTGCTTCTAATCCGCTCGGCAAAGTGCCTTGCTTGATCATGGAAGGCGGCGAAGCGCTGTTTGATTCACGTGTCATCGTTGAATACGTGGACACTCTTTCACCCGTGGGCAAGCTCATTCCAGACCGTGGCCGCGAACGCGCCGAAGTGAAAACTTGGGAAGCCTTGGCCGATGGCCTGTTGGATGCCGCCATTTTGGCGCGACTCGAAGCCTCATGGACAGGTCGCAAAGAGGGTGAGCGCAGCCAAGCGTGGATTGACCGTCAGATGAAAAAAATTGACGACAGCTTGATTGCCATGGACCGCGCCTTGGCAGAGCGCAGCAACTGCGTGGGCATTCACCTTAGCTTGGCCGACATCGCGGTGGGCACGGCGGTCAGCTATTTGGATTTCCGTTTTCCCGCCATCGATTGGCGCGGCCAGCACCCTAACCTCGGTGCTTTGTACGAGCGTTTGGCCCAGCGCCAAAGCTTCAAGGACACGCTACCAACTTAACTGTTGGCGCGTTGTTTGAGCCAACGCATCAAGCTGCCCACCACGGGCAGTTTTTCGTACAACTCTTCGGCAGCATCCCAATAATCGCGGTGCACAGCCACGCGCCACAGCCCGGCCTCTTCGCGCAACACAAAGTGTGTGGCCCCGCGAATGGTTTGGGTTCGGCCGCCGTCCATGCGCGGCATGGCAAACAAGAAATCCCACGTCACAAAACATTGCGCACCTTGCTGCACTTGGGTGGTGATCACAAAGCGTGGCGATTGCAGCGCTTCAAACATGTGGGCAAAAACGTGTTCAATCGCGGGCAGGCCTTGCACCTCGTTGAACGGGTCTTTGAAGTGCGCGTCGGGGGTGAAGATCTCGGCCATGCGCGATACATCTGCGGGTTGCAAGTGCTCAAAGAAATGCACCACACGCTGCAGGGCGGCTTCGGGTGTGTCTGTCATCACATGCCCGTCCCACCACGCACCAAGGCAAAGTACCAACGGTAGGGCAGCAATCGAAGGAGGAGCAACACACGCGTGAAACGCTTGGGAAAGTGGATGTGAAAGTCCCCCTTGCGCCAACCTTTGAGAATCTCAGTCGCCGCCGTCTCTGGCGAGATGAGCGCAGGCATTGGAAAGTCATTGTCTGCGACCAAGGGCGTTTCCACAAATCCGGGGTTGATCAAGCTGACGCCCACGCCGTGCGGCGTCAAGTCGTAATACAAGGCCTCCGCCAAGTTGATGAGGGCGGCTTTGGTGGGTCCATACGCCAAGCTCTGCGGCAAGCCACGAAAGCCAGCCACGCTGGAGATGAAGCTGAGGTGACCCACGCCATTGGCAATCAGCGTGGGCAGTACGGCGTCCAACACACGCAGTGCACCGGTGTAATTGATGTCGAGGTGGCGCTGCATTTCGAGCAGCGAATAGTCGGTCGCTCGCATGGCTTGGTAGTAGCCCGCGCAGTACATCACCACATCCAAGCCCTGATGCGTTTGCACGTACTTGGCGGCTTCGGCAATGGCGGCGGCATCACTCACATCCATCACCACGGCTTGTGCGCCAGGATGTGCGTCTACAAACTGTTGCAGCAACTCGGCTTTGCGGGCCGACACCACCACACGTGCGCCAGCGGCGTGCAGGGCTTTGGCCGTGGCCAAACCAATGCCGCTGGAGGCCCCAATCAGCCACACGCTGCGGCCGTGCCAATCGGAGATGGGCGGGTTGAATGGTTTTAAAAAGTACATGTCAAAAACCCCGTGCGAACTTCACAAAGCATCACCATACCATCCACCGAGGCTCCCACAAACGCGCTTCATGGCTGAGCGCCAGCCAAGAGGTTTTGGCGGAGTTTGCGTTGTGAGGTTTCGGTGGCGAGCCAAATGCCCAAAAACCGCTGCGCTAATTCGGTGTCGCGCAACTCGCCCAACACGCGATCTTGGTGCAACAGCTGCATGCCTTTGTCAGGGGTGTAAATGCCGGTGATCTGTTCACCTGCCCGCACATTGGGCATGAGGGCTTGCAGCGTGGCCGACCAGCTTTGCAGTTGGGCTGCGCTCAGCGGGCGTTGGCCTTGCATCTCATCCATGGAGCGTTGCGCAATGTCTGCACCCTTGAAGTCGCGCAAATACCGCAGCTCCAGCACCAGCACTTGCTTGACCCAATCCAGTGCAGCGAATGGCGCGCTGGCCCACAGGCTGGCGTCGTACACCTCAAAGCCCCAGTAAGTGAAGCGGTGTTGGCCCACCAAGCGCGGTGTGCGCAGCGCAGCTTGCAAGGCTGGCCTGGGCTGTGCGGGCTCGCTGTTGACGTCTGCCTGAGCCAGGCCAATTTGCCAAACGCTCATGCCTGCCAGCGCCGTGCGAAAGCCGAGGGTCAAAGCCGCTCGGCGTGTGGTCATGGTTTGACCAAGGTGAACTGCACCACGTCGGTGCTGTGCTGGTCAAACGCGGCTTCGCAGTAAGCCAAGTAGAACTCCCAAATGCGAATGAAACGTTCGTCAAAGCCCAGCTGCAACACCTGCGTCTTGTCGGCCATGAATTGGTGACGCCAGCGGCGCAGCGTTTCGGCGTAGTCCAAACCAAAGGCCAACTCGTCCACCACTTTCAAGCCTGCGCGTTCGGCGTGTGCGCGGAACTCACGCGGGCAAGGCAAGCAGCCACCAGGAAAGATGTATTGCTGAATGAAGTCGGTGCTCTTCACATAGCGGTCAAACAGCGCGTCGTCGATGACGATGGTTTGAATGCACGCTTTGCCGCCAGATTTGAGCAAGCGCGCCACGCTTTCAAAATACGTGGCCCAATATTCTTGCCCCACAGCTTCCAACATTTCGATGGAGCAAATCGCGTCATACGGGCCATCATCAATGTCGCGGTAGTCTTGCAAGCGCAGACTGCTGGTGCTTTCTAAACCCAAGCGCTGCATGCGCTGGTTGGCAAAGGCCAGCTGCTCGTGACTCAGTGTCACGCCGCTCATGTGTGCGCCAAACTCTGTGCCCCCGAGCTCTGCCAATGCGCCCCAGCCGCAGCCGATTTCAAGAATGCGGTCACCCGCTTTGGCGTCCACCATGCGCAGGGCGCGGCGCACTTTGGCGGTTTGCGCTTCGGCCATCGGTTTGGTGTGGTCGTTGTCAAACCAAGCTGATGAGTAGTTCATCGTGGGGTCTAGCCACAGCTCGTAAAACGCGTTGCCCAAGTCGTAATGGGCGTGGATATTTTTCTTACTGTTGCTGCGCGTGTTGCGGTGCAACAGGTGGCGCACGCGGTAATACAAGCGGCCCAGCCAGCTGCCAAAAATCAACTCGTCCATGTCGCGGCGGTTGGCCAGCAGGAGTTGCAGCAGTTCTGACAAATTGTTGGTGGTCCACTCGCCAGCAATATAGCTTTCTGCAAAGCCAATGTCGCCCGACTTCAGCGCTTGTGTGAGTGGCGCATAGCTGTGCAAATGCAAGGTGGCGTTGAGCGATTTACCCAACGCAGGCGCTGAGCCAAATTGCTCCACGCGCCCATCGGGCCACTGCACATGCAGCGTGCCGTGTTGTAAGCGTTGTAGCAGACTCAGCACCCGGCGGGCGGCTGCGGGCATGGGTTCTGCGTGGGTGGAGCGGGTGGAGGAGGTGGTGCTATTCATGGGCATGTCTCAACATCAACGGGTCACAAAATCTTGCGGAGGTGTGGGCTTGGAAAAAAACGGCACGCGCTTGAGCCACAGCTTCAAGGCCTGCCAATGGATGCGCGCCATCACCATCAAGGTCATCAGTGGGTAGCCCCACAAAGCGTGGCGCAACTCGGCGGGGGTGATGGGCTTGAGTTGGCCGCTCACGCTGGTTTCAATCAAGGGGCCATTCGCATCGTCGTGGTCGACGCGAGCGACGGTGTGGTCTGCCGTGCGCATGAAGCGAAAGCGGTAGTCGCCCTGCACGGCGCAAAAAGGCGACACATGAAACACCTTGCTGGCGCGTTGCTCCACGCCGAACTGTGGGCGGTCCAGCAAATAACAATGGCGCTCACCAAAGGTGTTGTTCACCTCCACCACGATGGCACGCAGGGTGTTGTCTGCGGCGTGGCAATACCAAAAGCTCACGGGCTTGAAGGTGTAGCCCAGCACGCGCGGGTAGCAGTGCAGCCACACCTCGCCCGTGGCGTCATCAATGCCTTGTTGGTGCAACACCTCGTCTAACCACGCGAGTGCGCCACCGTCTTGCGTGCTGCGGCCATCGCCATGGTCGACATCATGAAAGCTGATGGCCCCCCCGCGGTTGATGGGCAGCGTGGCATGGCCCGTGGTCTGCAGTGTGCGCATGGGCAGCATCAAAAAGAAAGTGCTGTAGTGGAACGCGTGTGGTGTGGGCCGCAGACGCAAGTGGCGCACTTGCCCAAAACCAATCATGGCTTGCGTCATGGAGTTCATTCGGCCAAGCTGGCCAGCAGGCTATGGGCGACGTTGCGCCCAGCCTTGAAACCGTCTTCATGAAAACCGTAGCCCATCCACGCACCGGCAAACCACGTGTGGTGCTGGCCTTGGAGTTCTGGCATCTGGGTTTGGGCTTGGATGGCGGCTAAGTCAAACACGGGGTGGGCGTAGTCGTATTCGCCCAGGATGTGTGCGGGGTCAATCTCGTGCAAGGGGTTGAGCGAGACGATCACGTCTTGCGTGAACGGCAGCGGCTGCAACAGGTTAAGCCAGTAGTGCAGGCACACGCGGGCCGACTCGGTGTTGCTGTGCGCGGCACGTTCGTAGTTCCATGCAGCCCAGGCGAGTTTTTTCTGGGGCATCACCGAGGTGTCGGTGTGCAGCACGGCGCGGTTGGGGTGGTAGCGAATGGCGCTCAACGTGGCACGTTCTTGTGCCGTAGGTTCGGCCAACATGGCCAGCGATTGGTCGGCGTGGGTGGCCAAAATCACTTGGTCAAACCGTTCAGAGCCGTGGTGTGTTTGCAGTGTCACGCTGTGGGCGTCGCGCGCAATGCGCAGCACCGGCGTGTTCAACCGTTGGTCTGGCACGCCTGCCAAAATCTTCTCGACGTAGTGGCGTGCACCGCCTGCCACCGTATACCACTGTGGCCGGTTGTTGACTTGAATCAGGCCGTGGTTGTGGCAAAACCGAATCATGGTGGCCACAGGAAACTTCAGCATTTGGTCGGTGGGGCAACTCCAAATGCAGCCGAGCATGGGCAGCAAATACCAATCGCGAAACACGTCGCTGAATTTATGCGAGAACAAAAATCTGCTCAAGGGTTGTGCCAGTTCGTCATCTTGATTGCGCTCGGCCAGCTCGGTGGCGAGGGTGTTGAAGCGCACCACATCACGCAACATGAGCAAAAAGCTGGGATTGAACAAATTGCGGCGCTGGGCAAACACGGTGTTGAGGTTGGCCCCGTTCCATTCCAAAACACCCTTGCCGTTTTTATGGGGCACTTGCACCGAAAACGACATGTCCGACTTGGCCGTGGCCACGTGCAGTTCTTCAAACAAAGCAATCAAGCCAGGGTAAGTGCGCTCGTTGTAAACCAAAAAGCCTGTGTCCACGCCGTGCGTTTGCACGCCTGTGGCGGTGGGCAAGCTCACGTCTACCGTGTGGGTGTGGCCACCGAAATAGTCACCAGCTTCAAAGAGGGTGATGTCGGCCTTGCCGTGCAAATGGTGCGCGGCAGACAGGCCCGAAATGCCCGAGCCCACGATGGCGATGCGAGGTTTCATAGCGCTGCGCCTTTGGACAGAGTCTGTTTTTCTGCCAATTGCTTTTCGATTTCTTGCACAAAGCTCTTGTCTTGTGGGCCGGTCATGCTGCTGAAGCTCTTGATGGCTTTGCCGTCGCGGCTGATGATGTATTTGTAAAAATTCCACTTCGGCGCTGTGCCGGTTTGTTCTGCCAGTTGTTTGAAGAGTGGCAAAGCGTCTGGCCCACGCACGGTGGTTTTCACAAACATGGGGAACTTCACGCCAAATGTGTTGTCGCAAAAGTCGGCAATCTTGGCGTTGCTGTCGGGCTCTTGGGAAAAGTCGTTGCTGGGAAAGCCCAACACCACCAAGCCACGGTCTTTGTATTTGGCGTGCAAGGCTTCCAAGCCTTTGTACTGCGGGGTGAAGCCGCAAAAACTAGCGGTGTTGACGACCACAACCACTTGGCCGGCGTATTGGCAAAGCGCTTGTGGTTTTTCATCTTGCAGACGCGCCACCGTGTGTTGCAACACCCGAGGGCAATTGGCCGAAGTGGCTGCGCTTTCGGGCGCGCTGTGCGCGGAACTGAACCCCAAAAACAAACCAAACAAAACGAATACAAAACGGTACATCACGGGAAAGCCCTTCTTTATAAGGAGTTCGATCATGTCAAACTCCAGACAAACTGTCTTGGACGGAACCATTCTCCACGATCAATGACGGGGATTCTTATCAATGAATTCAGGTGAAGACCATTCACACATGACGCTGTCCATTGCAGCCGTCGAACGCGACACCGGCATCGGCAAAGATACCTTGCGCGTGTGGGAGCGCCGCTATGGCTTCCCCACACCCGGGCGTGATGCCAACGAAGAGCGCGCCTACCCCATGGCGCAGGTCGAACAACTTCGCGTCATCAAACGGTTGATGGACCAAGGCCACCGCCCAGGGCGCTTGGTGTCGCAACCCATGGCGGCGTTGCATCAACTGAGCCGAGGCAAGGCCAGTGTGCAGGCTTTGCATCCGACGCAAGCTATGCCAGCGAAGCAAGTGCCCGCCAAGTTGCAAAACTACCTGGCCCAGTTGCAATCCCAAGACGCCGACGGTATCCGTGTGGCCTTGCACCAAGCCCTGTCAACGCTTGGCTTGCAGGGTTTTGTGACGGAAGTGGTGGCGCCTCTTACCCATTGGGTGGGAGAGTTTTGGGCTCAAGGCGATTTGGCGGTGCACCAAGAGCACCTGTACACCGAGTGTGTAAGCACCTTGATGCGCCAAGCCATCGCGGCCATTCCAAGAGCGGCGCAAGGTGCAGGACCCAAAGTGTTGCTGACGACTTTTCCGCAAGAGGTCCATGGTTTGGGTTTGCTGATGGTGGAAAGTGTGTTGGCCTTGCAGGGCTGCCACTGCATCTCCCTTGGAACCCAAACACCAGTGCGCGACATTGCACACGCTGCTGCGGCCCACAAGGTGGATGTGGTGGCCTTGAGCTTCAGCGCCAACATGAACCCCAACCACGTGGTGAATGGTTTGGCCGAGTTGAAAGCACTCTTACCAAACGATGTGGCCATTTGGGCCGGTGGCAGCGCGTCTGCATTGCGTCGGCGGCACATCCAGGGCGTTAGGGTGTTGGACGATTTGGCCGCAATTTCAGGTTCTGTAAGCCAATATCGCCGCTCACCCAAACCAGTGGCAAACAAGTCAGCGCCAGGCCTGCTGGCCTGACGTGTTGCGGTGAGTGCCGCCTAGAATGGCTGCAACATGACCGATTCAACTTTGCTGCCTCCTGCATTTCTGTCCAAACTGGCCTCGCGTCAAGATGCGGTGCAACGCGTGGCTGCCTTGCGTTTGCAGGGCCCCGTGGTGTTTACCAACGGTGTGTTTGATGTGTTGCACCGTGGCCATGCGTCGTATTTGGCGCAAGCCCGCAGCTTGGGTGGCAGTTTGGTCGTGGCCCTGAACAGCGATGCCTCGGCACGTCGCTTGGGCAAGGGCCCAGACCGCCCCCTCAACAACGAGCTGGACCGTGCGGCCTTGATGGCCGCTTTAGAGTCGGTGAGCTTGGTGACGTGGTTTGAGGAAGACACACCGCTTGAACTCATCACCGAGCTGCGGCCCGATGTGCTGGTCAAAGGCGGTGATTACGACATGAGCCAACTGGCTGAGACGCAGGTGGTGTTGGCTTATGGTGGCCGCGCCCAAGCGATTCCGTTTGTCGATGGCTACTCCACCACGGCGCTGGTGCAGAAGATTCGTCAAGGCTGAGGCAGCGCACTTGGTCAGCGTCGCGCATGATGAGCGCCGCATCATTTTTTTAAATCGCGGATGCGTTTTAGCGAACGCCGAAGACGTCACGCCAAAGCGACTGAATGGCGGCACACTCTTTTTCCAGCTCAGCTTCAGGCACTTGCGTCGGCTGCTCGTCGAGGCGCGCGCGGTGTTGCACACGTCGCAGTTCACGGTAAGCGCTGCCCGCTGCTTCGCCCACACCTGGGGCCAACAAACCCTCGCGCTCAGCGTTCAGTAACAAAGCAATGTTGCCCACGTTGGCCAACAGCGATGGGTGTTGTTGCGCATGGGCCAGCACCAAAAATTGCACGGCAAACTCCACATCCACCATGCCGCCCGCGCTGTGCTTGACGTCAAACCAATGGGGCTTCACAGGATGGGCGCTGCGCATCTTGTCACGCATGGCCACAATTTCTTGGCGCAAGGCAGCCACGTCGCGATTGGCGTTGATGACCTGGGCACGCACGCTGTCAAAGCGTGCTTTAAGCTCGGTCGAGCCAAGGCAAAAACGCGCCCGCGTCATGGCTTGGTGCTCCCAAGTCCACGCCGTGTTGTCGCCGCGTTGGCCTTGGTAGTCGGCATAGGCGTCAAAAGTGGAGACCAGCAAACCTGAGCTGCCGTTGGGCCGCAAGGCGGTGTCAATCTCGTACAAATCGCCGTCGCTCGTTTTCACGCTCAACCAGCTGATGAGCTTGCGCACATAGGCCGCGTAAATTTCGCCTGCGCGTTCGTGTGCGTCTTCGTACACAAACACAATGTCTAGGTCGCTGCCGTAGCCTAGCTCTTTGCCGCCCAATTTGCCGTAGGCGAGGATGGCAAATTGCGGCTCGTCGCGGTGGCGTTGCTTGAAGTTTTGCCACACCCAACGGCTGGTGATTTTCAGCAGGCTGTCGGCCAAGGCGCTCAAGTCATCTGCCACTTGCTCCACTGTGATTCGGCCTTCCACGTCACGCGCCAAGGTTCGAAACACCTCGGCGTGGTGTGCGCGACGCAACAGGTTGAGCAAGGTTTCTTCGTCCGCTTGGCCGGTGGATTGCAAGGAGGCCAAGCGGCGCTCCAGCTCTTGTTCAAACGCGGCAGGCACAAAGCGTTCAGCCAACAAGGCATTACCCGCCAGCTCGTCAATCACACCGGGGTGTTGTTGCAAATACTTGGCGGGCCATCGCGCCAAGCCCAGCAAGCGCATGAGCTGCTCATGCACACGCGGGCGCTCAATCAACAAGGCCAAGTAAGTTTCGCGGCGCAGCAGCGGCTCCACCCAATCGCTCCAGCGCACCGCCGCTTCTTCGGTGATGCGGCCGTCTGCGATCCAAGCATTGGTGCGTTGCAGCAGCTTGAGCAGGCGCTGCAAGCTGTCGTCGCGCAGGGCACGGATGAAGGGCTGTTCGCACCAGAGCATGACGCGCTCGCGAAGACGCGCATTCAAGTCGGGCAGCAGCGAGGACAGGTCCACATACTCGCTAGACGCTGTGCAGCTTTTGAAGTCGCCGCTGGGGTGGGTCTCCGTCTTGTCGCCTAAGCCCAGCAAGCGGTCAAACTCTTGGGCCACCAGTTCGCGGTGGGCATCAAGCTGGCTTAAAAAATCGCAGCTGTCGCCAAAACCCATGGTCAGCGCCAGCCAATTCAGGTCGTCGTCATGGGTGGGCAACACATGGGTTTGTTGGTCGTCCAAATACTGAATGCGGTGTTCGACTTGGCGCAAAAACACATAGGCTTGGGCCAGTGCATCGGCGGTGGCGGCGGGCATGAGGTTGGCTTGGCTCAAGCGTGGCAAGGCAGCCAGTGTGGGCCGTGTCCGCAGTTCGGGAAACTGCCCGCCGCGCACCACTTGCAGCAGTTGCACGATGAATTCGATTTCACGAATGCCGCCGCGTGACAGCTTGACATCGTTGGCACGCTCTGGTCGTCCTGCGCTCTGAGCGGTGGCGTGTTTGCGAATTTGCTGGTGCAAGCTGCGCAGCGACTCAAACACGCGGTAGTCCAAATAACGGCGAAATACAAAGGGCAGCACGGTGTCGCGCAGCTCAAACGCATTGGCTTTGGCGCTGAAGGGCGCGACCACGCGGCTTTTGAGCCAGGCAAAGCGCTCCCATTCACGCCCCTGCACCAAGAAATACTCTTCCAGCGATTGGCGCGACACCACACTCGGGCCCGAGTTGCCATTGGGACGCAAGGCCAAGTCCATGCGAAATACAAAGCCGTGCTCGGTGGTTTCCCCGATCAAGGCGTAGATGAGTTTGACCGCTTTGGCAAAGTAGTCGTGGTTGCTGATGCGCCCACGACCATCGGCCAGGCCCGTGGTTTCGCCGTCCTCGTCGTACACATAAATCAGGTCAATATCGCTGGACACATTCAATTCGCGTGCGCCAAATTTGCCCATGCCAACAATCCACAGCGTGCCACGTTCGCCGTTGGGTCTGGTGGGCGAGCCGAAGCTGGCGTCCAGCTGAGCTTGGGCTTCGTGAAAAGCAATGTCGAGGGTGAACTCACCCAACTGGGTCACCGCGCGGGTAATCACATCCAGGCTGGCGCCTTGTTCGCAATCGAGTACCACCAAGCGTTCCATCACCAGCTGGCGCAGCATGCGCAGGGAATCGCTGCAGTTGTGGGTTTGGCGCAGCGCCTCAAAACAGGCTTGCATCGTGCGCAACACGGGCGCACCTTCTGCTAGCAAATGCAGCTCATTTGCATAACGGCGTCGTAAACGCTGAACGAAGCGCGAATAAGTACTCAGGTTATGCACAGAGGAGGGGATAATTCCGGTCACGTTGCTAGCACCATGAAATATTTGTCTGAATCGGTCAATTCCACCCCTGAAAGCCTTGCCGCTGATATGAAAAACAAATCAGCTTGGCGACGTGCGCTTCACTGGGCTTTGGGTTGTTTGGCATTTGCTGGCGTGGCAATATGCCTAGCTTGGAGCGCTTTGCACATTTTCATTGTGCCGCGAATTGGTGACTACCGCGAAGATCTGCAGCACCAAGCCACACGCGCATTGGGGCAGCGTGTGGAAATTGGCAGCATCAGCGCACAAGGCGGGTGGTGGGTGCCAAGGTTTGAGCTCACGCAAGTGCAACTCTTCGACCGCGAAGGCCGTGAGGCGTTGCTCTTGCCGCGTGTGGGGGTGGCGGTGTCGCCCCGCTCGCTGTTGTTGGGTCAGTTTGAGCAGCTGAAGATTGAACAGCCCGAGTTAGAAATTCGCCGCGACGCCAGCGGCCATGTTTGGGTGGCGGGCATAGACACCGGTTTGGCAGGTGATGGCCAAGGTGCTGATTGGTTTTTCTCACTGCCTGAATTCATGGTGCGCGGTGGCTTGATCCATTGGCGTGACGAGAGCCGCCCAAACGTTGTGCAAGCCAGCGTCCCTGTGTTGACACTCCAAGAGGTTGACCTGTCTTTCAAGAACCAGTGGTTCCAACATGAGATGCGCGCCGACCTCACGCCGCCAGAGGATGTGGGTCAGCGCCTGTCGGTGCGTGGTAAGTTTTTTCAGCTTCCTTGGCGGCGCGCGGGCGACACAACGCAATGGTCGGGAGAGTTGTTTGCCGACTTACCCCACGTCAACTTGGCCACCTTACGCCAATGGGTAACGATGGACAAGGGCTTGTCATTGCAAGAGGGCCGCGGAGCCATGCGTCTATGGACCGATGTGAAAAAAGGTGTACCGGTGGGTGTGACGGCTGATGTTGCCTTGGAGGCAGTCAATGTCCGCTTAGGCGTTGACTTGTTGCCATTGGATTTGCGTCATGTGCATGGGCGCGTTGGTGCACAGTGGCAAGAAGGTGACGTTGAAATCAGCAGCCAAGATTTGGTGTTTGACACCCAGGAGGGCGAGCATTGGCCAGGCGGTGTGGTGCGTGCAAGCTGGCGTGGCGATGCGTTGGAAGCTGGCACTTTGAATGCCGCCCGTTTGGACTTAGAAGCCCTCGCGCTAGTCAGCCAACGTTTGCCCTTGCCCCAAGCATGGCGCGCCCTGCTGTCGCGCGTGCAACCACAAGGCCAAGTCAACCAACTCAAAGCCACATGGCAACACGCAGCAGATGCTTCGTTGAGCTTCAGCGCCAAAGGCCAAGTGCGCCAGTTGGCGATGCGACGCGACACGCAGCCCGACAGCCCCTTGGTCGACATGCCCGGCCTGCAAGGCGCGCAGCTTGAATTTGACGTGACGCAAAAAGGCGGCAAAGCAAGCCTGAGTATTCTTAATGGCAGCGTGACTTTGCCTGTGGGGCTGGACGAGCCACTCATTGCCCTAGATGAAGCGTCTGCGCAACTGGTGTGGCAAAACAAAGGGGATGCGTTGGCGGTGCAGTTCACCCAAGGCCGCATGGCGAATGCTGACTTGGCGGGCGAATTCAGCGGCAATTGGAAAACAGGCGAAGCCCAAGCACGCTTGCCCGGTGTGCTGGATTTATCGGCTACGTTGAGCCGCGTGAAGATGGCGCAAGTTCACCGCTACTTGCCCAACGCCTTGCCTACCGATGTACGCGCCTATGTGCGAGCTGCAGTGCAAGCGGGTGACGCCAGCCGTGTGACGATGCGTCTCAGGGGCGACCTGAACGACATGCCCTTTGATAACCCCGTCCTGGGGGAGTTTCGTATCGTCGCGCCTATCACGCAAGTCAAATACGCTTACGTGGCCCCTGAGTCATCCAAGGGCAAACCTGTGCCCACGGCCACATGGCCTGCATTGACCGAATTGAACGGGGAGTTGGTGTTTGAGCGCAATGCCTTGCAGTTCAAAGGCAGCACGCAGCTGGCAGGCGCGCCGCAACTGACATGGCAAAAAGTGGTGGCGACGATTCCAAAACTCGACGCGCCCGTGGTCCGTGTGACGGGCGAAGCCCGCGGGCCCATGACTCAGATGTTGGATCTGATTGCCAAGTCGGCCCTCAACGATCTAACGGGCGCGGTGTTGAGTAAAAGCCAAGCTTCGGGGGACGCCACCTACAAGCTGGACCTGACCTTGCCGATTGACCACCTGGACAAATCCAAGGTGGAAGGCAGCGTGGTGTTTGCTGACAATGCCTTGCAAGTGCTGCCTGGCACGCCAGTGCTCAACCGCCTGCGAGGCACCTTGCAGTTCAGTGACCAAGGCTTGCAACTCAAATCAGTTCAAGCCCAGTTGCTGGGCGGCGAAGCGGTGTTGGATGGCGGCTTGTCGTTTGCGGTGAGCGAGGGTCAATCGCCCTTGCAGCTCAAAATTCGTGGTGATTTGACGGCTGATGGTTTGCGACAAGCGCGTGAGCTTGGCTTAGTCTCTCGCCTT
Source organism: uncultured Burkholderiales bacterium (assembly GCA_903952885.1). GTDB lineage: Bacteria > Pseudomonadota > Gammaproteobacteria > Burkholderiales > Burkholderiaceae_C > Limnohabitans. The sequence continues at coordinate 5,398 of CAJBHE010000004.1, read as the reverse complement.
GCACAGCGCGCCTTCGGTACCTCAAGCTATACCGCTGCTTTAGGCCTGCGTCGCGGCCAGCCTGAGCTGCTCATCACCAGCGACTTGAAAGGCATGGCTTTGAATTTGCCAGCGCCTTTGAACAAGCTCGCTGGGGCAAAGATGCCATTGCGGATCGAATCGCATCTCACACGTGAATCTTTGCAGCCCAAGGCGCGGGTGTTGCAAGACCAACTCAGCGTCACCATAGACCGTGCCGTAGCGGTGACGTATGTGCGTGATCTGAGTGGTCCGCGTACACGGGTTTTGCGAGGTGGCATTGCTGTTGGGCAGTCTGTGATGGACGTGGCTCCACTGCGTGACAACGCGGTGAGCTTGAACCTGCAATTGCCATCGCTGGATATAGACGCTTGGCAACTCGCATTCACGCAGGTCACGGGCACATCGCCTATGGTTCGCAAGTCGGCTCCTAAAGCCATGGTTGGTAACGAGGCCAACAGTGATGGTGCGCAAGACTACATGCCCACTTTTGCAGCAATGCAAGCCGGTCAAATCAAGTTGACTGACCGCTTGATCCACAAGGTGGTGGTTGGCGGTACACGTCAAGGGGATACATGGCGATTGAATATCAGCGCCGATGAACTTAATGGCGCAGCTGAAGTCCGCCCTTCCAATGGCAATGTCCCAGCGCAGCTTTACGTACGCTTGGCTTACTTGAATATTCCGCCCAGTTTAGTGCCCGATGTCGAACGCTTGTTGACCGAGCAACCCAGCAGCATTCCTGGGTTGGACATCGTGGTGAATGATTTGACCTTGCGCGGTAAAAAACTAGGCCGGCTTGAAATTGAGGCGGTCAACCGTGTGGGCGCTAACGCCTTGCGTGAATGGCGTTTGAATAAATTCAATGTCACTTTGCCCGAAGCCAGCTTGACCGCTAATGGCAACTGGGCTGCCGAAGGGCCAGTGTTACGCCGAACCCAATTCAACTTTATGCTGAGGATCCGTGACAGCGGTGACTTGCTTGCTCGTTTGGGGACGCCTGGTGCGATTCGCCATGGTGAAGGGCGCTTAGAGGGTCAAGTGTCTTGGCAGGGTTCACCTATCACGCTCGACTACGCCACCATGAGTGGCAAGATGAATTTGGCGATTGAAAAAGGCCAGTTCTTAAAGACCGAGCCAGGCGCTGCACGATTGTTGGGCGTGCTCAATTTGCAAGCCCTGCCAAGGCGGTTGACCTTGGACTTCAGCGACCTGTTCAGCGACGGCTTTGCCTTTGATTTTTTACGCGGCGACATCGGCATTGATCAAGGGATCGCCTCCACCAACAACCTGCAAATGAAGGGCGTGGCGGCGGGCGCCTTGATTGAGGGCAGCGCCGACCTAGTTCGTGAAACCCAAAAACTCAAAGTGGTGGTGGTGCCTGAAATCAATGCGGGCACGGCGTCGCTCTATGTGGCCACCATCAACCCCTTGATTGGTTTGACCTCCTACCTGGCACAAATGATTTTGAGCAAACCTTTGGTGCGTGCAGGTACGAATGAGTTTTTGGTGGATGGCACGTGGACCAACCCTCGGGTGACCAAGGTCGACTGATGTTTTTTTCGCTTGCGCCTCGCACACGCCGTCGTGCCTTGTGGGCGGTTTTGGTTATTTTGGTGCTGTCGATGCTCAGCACCTTGGTGTGGCTGGCGGGCCGCTATGAGGTGACGCAGGTGCAAAGCCACATCGAGCGAGATGCGGCTGATGCGGTCAGTGACATTCGTACGGCGCTGACCCGAAATGTTCAAAGCTTGCAGGCCTTGCAATACGCTGACCATTTGACCGTGCCATGGATGCAAGAGGCAAACACCATGCTGCGTGAACACCGTGAGTGGTTGCGTTTGGAGTTGCGTGATACCGAGTTGCGAGTCATCAGTAGCGTGGACACACCCTTTCGTGCGCCTGTCTTCAGTCGTCTTGGACGCGCAGCCAATCAGCCGGAAGTGGTCCAGGCCTGCGGCGTGGCGCGTCGCCAAAGTGGCCCAGGTTATGGATCCAGCACATATGTGCCGCAAGTCGATGGCCTAGGCTTGGAGATCATGGATTTATGCCTACCCGTCATCACCAATGGCGTGCTGACCGGTTACACCATTGCCACTTATTCATTGAGTGAAATTTTGGTCAACATGGTGGGTCCGCAGCTTACCCGCAGCCAAGAGGTGTCGTTCACTGAATCGGATGGGACGCGGCTAGCTATGCACGGTACAGCTCGCCGAGGCACACGCGTGTTCGTTGCTAAACAGCTGATTGACCTGCCTGGCCACAATATGGTGCTGCGCATGGACAGCTGGCGTGGTGCACCCGATTTGTTTCCCAATGTGCTCACAGCTCTGGTCACTGCCATGGCAATTGCATTGGTCACCGTGCTGGTCATGCTGGCGCGTGACATGCGCAGACGCCAACGCGTTGAGCTGGACTTGGCCGATGCCTTGGCATTTCGCAAAGCCATGGAAGACTCGCTCGTGACGGGCCTGCGTGCGCGTGACAGCGAAGGCCGCATCACCTATGTCAATCCTGCGTTTTGCGAGATGGTGGGATTTGATGCCAAAGAGTTGATTGGCCAAAGCCTTCCCGCGCCCTACTGGCCGCCAGAGATGGTGGACGAATACGGGCAGCGCCAAGCCTTACGTTTGGCAGGTAACGCGCCGCCACGCGAAGGCGCTGAATCGGTGTTCATGCGCAAAAGCGGCGAGCGCTTTCCGGTCATGATTTTTGAAGCCCCCCTCATCAACGCTTTGGGTGAGCAAACGGGTTGGATGGGTGCGGTATTGGATGTGAGCGAGCAGCGCCGCGTCGAAGAAGTATCTCGTGCCAGCCAAGAGCGATTACAGGCTACGGCACGTTTGGCGACGGTGGGTGAGATGGCATCGCTTTTGAGTCACGAGCTGAATCAGCCCTTGGCCGCGATTTCGAGTTACGCCACGGGGAGCATGAATTTGCTGCAAGACGCGGCGCTCAAAGACCCCCAACTGGCCGAAACTTTGAGCAGCGCTATTCAGCGCATTGGCCAACAGGCCGAGCGTGCCGGCAAGGTTATCAAAAGCGTGCACGATTTCGTGCGCCGTCGAGACCAAGCCCGCGAGGCCGTGACGCCCCGCGCCTTGTTAGATGACGTGATGCCTTTGGTTATTTTGCAAGCGCGTAAATTAGGTGTGCGAGTGGTCGTGAACTGTCCTTCTGATCTACCCGCCGCTTTGTGTGATCGCACGATGGTAGAGCAGGTGTTGCTGAATTTAGCGCGTAACGGCATGCAGGCCATGGCCGATGACACCCAGCACAAAGTGTTGACCTTGCTGGTTCGTCCTGCTGCTTCCAATGCCAGCAGCCGTTGGCTAGAGTTTTTAGTGGCCGATTTGGGGCATGGCATTCCCGAAGGCGTGGCCGAAAAACTATTCACCCCGTTTTTCACCACCAAGCAAGAGGGGATGGGCTTGGGCTTGAGTTTGTGCCGAACCGTGGTGGAACAGCACGGTGGTCTTTTGAGTCTTCAGCCCAATATCCCGCGTGGCACAGTGTTCAGTTTTACCCTGCCACAATCGTGAACTCAGGCCTGACAGATGCAACCCACAGAAGACGCTTTGGTATTTATTGTTGACGACGACGCAGGTGTGCGCGAGGCCTTGGCGTGGCTGTTGCGCTCACGTCGATTGCCCAGTCAATCGTTTGAAAGCGCCGATGCATTTGCTGAGTTTTTGAACCACACCAGTTTGGCCTGGCAGCCCAGCCAACCCGGCTGCTTGTTGCTTGATGTGCGCATGCCGGGCATGAGTGGGCTGGCTTTGTTTGAGCAACTCATCGAGAGACAGCTGCTGGATGTCCTGCCGGTGATCTTTCTGACGGGCCACGCCGACGTGCCGACGGCTGTGGACTCGGTCAAGCGGGGCGCGTTTGATTTTTGTGAAAAACCGTTCTCCGACAACGTGCTGGTCGACCGCGTCGAGCAAGCTCTGGCGCGTTCTGCGCAAACCCTTCAAGTCCTGCGCAACAAACAAAGCCTGCAGCACAACTTGGCCGACCTCACCGACCGCGAGCGCGATGTCATGTATTTAGTGGTCGAGGGCCTGCCCAACAAACTCATTGCAGACCAGCTCGACATCAGCGTGCGCACGGTAGAGGTGCATCGTGCGCGCGTGTTTGACAAAATGAATGTCAAGTCAGCCGTGGAGCTGGCCAACCTGCTGCGCAGCGAGTGAGTTACTTGTGTTCTTTGGCCGCTTCTTTTTGCGCCGCTTCGTGTTCTGCCTCAGCCTCCGCCCGGCCTGAAAACATGGTCCACCAGACGATCAACGCCAAGATGCAACCAGCGCCTAGCGCTTCTAGCAAAATTAACAGCATGAGACACATCCTTTGGCGTTTGACAGGGATTCTGATTGTAGGAAGCTTGGCGGCCTGCGGCACTTTACGCCAAGCGCCCGTGAGCGACTATGGCCGCCCCTCAGCCTCGCCTGCACCACGAGCGCCTGCGGATTTGCCACGCACCACCGGTAGCTTGGCGGGAATGCCAGGCACACCCACCCCTCAACAAAGCTACCGCAGCCGTTGGGTGGCTGCCTCGTGGAACGATGTGCCTGGCTGGCAAAACGACCCGTTGCAAGATGCGTGGAACGCGTGGCTGCAAAACTGCGAGCGCCCCGGGCCCTTGTTTGCGCCGTTGTGCCAAGATATGCGCCAGCTATTGCTGGGCAGCGATGACGACCGCCGTTTGTGGATGATGAGTCGCTTGCAGCCCTACCGCGTCGAGTCACACGACGGTGCGGTGGAGGGCTTGCTCACCAGCTATTACGAGCCCTTTTTTGATGCGTCTGCGCAGATGCGACCCGGTTTTGAGGTGCCTTTGTATGCACCGCCCGAGGGCTTGGCCGAGGCGCGTCGTGCTGGCCGCCCTTGGTTTAGTCGTCAAGAGATAGACACAAGTGCTCAGGCGCGCGATGCTTTGCGCGGCCGAGAAGTGGCTTGGCTCGCTGATCCGATAGATGCCTTGGTCTTGCACATCCAAGGCTCGGGCCGTGTGCGGATGGCCAACCCAAATGGCAGCACACGCGTGGTGCGTTTGGCCTTTGCGGGCTCGAACGAACAGCCTTATCAAAGCGTGGGCCGTTGGTTGCTGGACCGTGGTTTGATCAAAGATGCGTCTTGGCAAGGCATCAAGGCTTGGATTGTCAGCACCCAACAAACCAACCCACGCTTGGTGCAAGAGATGTTGTGGAGCAACCCCCGCTATGTGTTCTTTCGCGAAGAAACGCGCAGCGCCGCCGATGCCGACCTAGGCCCCCGAGGCGCGCAAGGCGTGCCGCTCACGCCAGGCCGATCAATTGCGGTGGACAAGGACTCCATCCCCTACGGCACGCCCGTCTGGCTGACCAGTACGGGGCCCAATGGC
>CAJBHE010000003.1 GCA_903952885.1 uncultured Burkholderiales bacterium | reverse complement strand
GGCGGCAAAACATTCAATTGGTCACAGCTTCCTCCAAACGTCAACGCTCACCTCGTCTTGTCTGGTGGACTCAACGCTGCCAACGTGACCGATGGCATTCGCGCGCTGCGTCACCACGGCCTTTCATTGGCGGTTGACGTGAGCTCTGGCGTGGAATCGGCGAAAGGCATCAAAGATGCGGCCAAGATCCACGACTTCGTCAAAGCCGTTCAAGCCGCCGACGCAGAGCACCCGCTCTAAGCCTCCTTCTTTTTTCTTCTCTTTTTGTTTGAAGCTCTTGGGCTGACTGCGATGCAAGCAGTTCGCACCAGACATTTTTTGTAGGCAACCTATGTCGAACTACCAACAACCCGACGCAAGCGGCCACTTTGGCATTTATGGCGGCAGCTTCATCAGCGAAACGTTGACCCACGCAATTGAAGAGCTGAAAGAGGCCTACGCGAAATACCAGCACGACCCCGCGTTCATTGCCGAATTCAAAAACGAGTTGGCGCACTTTGTGGGCCGCCCTTCGCCCATTTACCATGCCGCCCGCATGAGCCGTGAAATGGGTGGCGCGCAAATCTTCTTCAAACGTGAAGACCTGAACCACACCGGCGCTCACAAAATCAACAACACCATCGGCCAAGCCATGCTGGCCAAACGCATGGGCAAGCCCCGCGTGATTGCCGAAACCGGCGCAGGCCAGCACGGCGTGGCCACAGCCACCATTTGCGCGCGCTACGGTTTGGAATGCGTGGTCTACATGGGCGCAGAAGACGTCAAGCGCCAGAGCCCCAACGTATACCGCATGAAGCTCTTAGGCGCGACCGTCGTGCCCGTAGAGAGCGGCAGCCGCACCCTCAAAGACGCTCTGAACGAAGCCATGCGCGACTGGGTGGCGAACGTGGACAACACCTTCTACATCATTGGCACGGTAGCTGGGCCTCACCCCTACCCCATGATGGTGCGCGACTTCCAAAGCGTGATTGGCGAAGAGTGCCTCACGCAAATGCCAGCGATGTTCAAAAGCCTGCACATGGCAGAGCAACAGCCCGACGCGGTGCTGGCCTGCGTGGGCGGCGGCAGCAATGCCATGGGCATCTTCTACCCCTACATCAACCACGCCAACACCCGCCTGATTGGCGTGGAAGCCGCTGGCGAAGGCATGGATACAGACCGCCACTCGGCCTCGCTGCAACTGGGCACTCCTGGCGTGTTGCACGGCAACCGCACCTACATCTTGCAAGACGAGAACGGCCAAATCACTGAGACGCACAGTGTGAGCGCTGGCCTCGACTACCCCGGCGTGGGCCCCGAGCACGCGTTTCTCAAAGACATTGGCCGCGCCGAGTACGTGGGCATCACCGACACAGAAGCGCTGGACGCCTTCCACTACCTGTGCCGCACGGAGGGGTTGATTCCTGCGCTGGAATCCAGCCATGCCGTGGCTTACGCCATGAAGCTGGCCAAGACCATGACACCTGAGCAGTCGATCTTGATCAACCTCTCGGGCCGTGGCGACAAAGACATTGGCACGGTGGCCGACCTGAGCAACGCAGACTTCTTCTGCCGCCCCAGCTGTCAAGGCCAATCGGTCAAAGGTGGCCCGACAGAGCACATCATGAAAGTTGTGAAATGAGCAGAATTGACGTCACCCTCGCAGCCCTCAAAGCCCAAGGCCGCAAAGCCCTCATCCCCTATGTGATGGCGGGCTTCCCGCAAGCCAGCATCACGCCCACCCTCATGCACGGCATGGTGGACGCAGGGGCTGACATCATCGAACTGGGTGTGCCTTTCAGCGACCCGATGGCCGACGGCGCGGTGATTCAAAAAGCAGGCGAAGCCGCGCTGAGGTTTGGTACGGGAACGATCCAAGTGCTGGACATGGTGCGCGAATTTCGCCAGACCAACACCACCACACCCGTGGTGCTGATGGGCTATGCCAACCCCGTGGAGTGCTACAACCTCAAGCACGGCCCAGACTCGTTTGTGAAAGACGCCTCTGCCGCTGGCGTCGACGGCGTGCTGATCGTGGACTACCCACCCGAAGAATGCGAACAGTTCGCCGCCACCCTGCGCGCCCACAGCATGGACCTGATTTTCTTGCTAGCGCCTACCAGCACCGACCAACGCATGGCACAAGTGGCACGCGTTGCCAGCGGCTATGTGTATTACGTCTCGCTCAAGGGCGTGACGGGCGCTGGCAACCTCGACACCGACGCCGTGGAAGCCATGCTGCCGCGCATCCGCCAGCATGTGCACATCCCCGTGGGGGTGGGCTTTGGCATTCGCGATGCCGCCACTGCCGCCGCCGTGGGCCGCGTGGCCGATGCCGTGGTGATTGGCAGCCGCATCATCCAGCTGTTGGAAGCCGCACCAGCTGGCCAAGAAGTGACTGCTGCACACGAGTTTTTGGCAGGTATTCGCAAGGCTTTGGACGCATAAAGCGCCCTTGTAGCCACAACCACCCTGCCCGTTAAAATCAATCAATTCCAAAAGAACTGACGAAAGGCTCACCATGAGTTGGCTCGAAAAACTGCTGCCCCCAAAAATTCAACATACCGATCCATCGGACCGCCGCAGTGTGCCTGAAGGTGTGTGGGTGAAGTGCCCCAGCTGCGAGACCGTGCTCTACAAGAGCGATTTGCAAGCCAACCAAAACGTCTGCCCCACCTGCAGCCACCACCACCGCATGAGCGCCCGCGCCCGTCTGGACGCGTTTCTAGACGCCGAAGGCCGCTACGAAATTGGCCAAGAAGTGCTGCCGGTGGACCCCTTGAAGTTCAAGGACAGCCGCAAGTACCCCGAGCGCCTCAAAGAAGCCATGCAAAACACCGGCGAAACCGACGCCTTGGTGGTCATGGGTGGCGCGGTGCACAACATCAGCGTGGTCGTGGCCTGTTTTGAATTCGACTTCATGGGCGGCTCCATGGGCTCGGTCGTGGGCGAACGCTTTGTGCGCGGCGTGCACGCTGCCATCGAACAAAAAGTTCCGTTCATTTGCTTCACCGCCACCGGTGGCGCTCGCATGCAAGAGGGCTTGCTCTCGCTCATGCAAATGGCCAAAACCAACGCCTCGCTCACCCGCCTGGCCAAAAAAGGCTTGCCTTACATCGCCGTGTTGACTGACCCCACCATGGGCGGCGTGTCAGCTGGCTTTGCGTTTGTCGGTGACGTGGTGATCGCCGAGCCCAACGCCTTGATTGGCTTTGCGGGCCCCCGCGTGATTGAAAGCACCGTGCGCGTCACCTTGCCTGCAGGCTTCCAACGCGCAGAATTTTTGCAAGAAAAAGGTGCGGTCGACATGATTTGCGACCGCCGCGAACTGCGCAAAACCATTGCCAGCACGCTGGCCATGTTGCAGCGCCAGCCTGCGGATGCGGTGG
>CAJBHE010000002.1 GCA_903952885.1 uncultured Burkholderiales bacterium | reverse complement strand
ATCGCCAACATCATCAACTTAACGACCAAGCCACGCTGGTGTTTGGGCATGGCAGGCACCAAGCGCCACACCTTTGGCAATTTGGTGGGCCACGTCAAAGGCGTGAGCAACATGAAGTCACTCTCCTCGTGGACCAACGAACAATTTGACCCCCGCTTATCCTGGGAAGACGTGGCGTGGGTCAAAGCGCAATGGGGCGGCAAGCTCATCCTCAAAGGCATTCAAGACGTGGAAGACGCCAAGCTGGCCGTGCAAAGTGGCGCAGACGCGATTGTGGTGAGCAACCACGGCGGCCGCCAGTTGGATGGCGCTCAGTCCAGCATCGAAGCCCTGCCCGCTATCGTGGCTGCGGTGGGCGACCAGATTGAGGTCTGGATGGACGGCGGCATTCGCTCGGGCCAAGACGTGCTCAAGGCTTGGGCCTTGGGCGCACGCGGCACACTGATTGGCCGCGCCATGGCTTACGGCCTGGGCGCGATGGGTGAGGAAGGCGTGAGCAAAGCGCTGCAAATCATCCACAAAGAGCTAGATATCACCATGGCGTTTTGCGGTCACACCGACATCCAAAACGTGAACACCAACATCTTGCTGCCGGACACGTTCCCCACGGCCTGAACTTTCAATTGATGCACACTTGAAGGATGAGTCAAGACACAACCTATCCTGAAGCACCCCCTAAAGCATCCACCGGCGTCAGCGCTTGGTGGCGTGCCCTAAGCATTTTCTTAGCCCTCGTGGTATTCATCGGATGGGCGTTGGCCGCCAGCATGTATGAGCAGTTCAAGGCACAAATTCACCACATCGAAGCCAAGCTGGTGGAAATACCTCAGGTTCGCAATGTGTCGGTATTGTTAGACGACGCCCAAGCGCCCGCCATGCTTTTGACTTACGACCCGAAAAATCAAAAGCTACAAGTGCAGCGCTTGAACGAGGTCAAAGAAGGCCGTGAGCAAAGCCTGCATGTGTGGGCGATTGCTGAAGGTGATGTGCCTCGGTTGCTGGGCGTTCTCACTGACCGCTACAAAACACAACAGCTGGATGTGCCAACTCAAGCGCTCGAGCGCGCACAAACGTTGGCCATCAGCGTCGAGAACAAAGACCGTGGCCCTCGCGACGGTAAGCCGCGTCAGCCTTTGCTGTTTAAGGGATGGTTGGTACAAAAAGCAATTTAACCGATACAGCTTGGGTTGATGGACTGAACCTATGACCACCGCGTTTGACCAAGCGCGCCAGCGCCGAATTGCCCACCTAGACATGGATGCGTTCTATGCGTCTGTCGAGTTGCTGCGCTACCCGCAGCTCAAAGGCTTGCCCGTGGTGATTGGCGGTAGCCGCAGCCGCATGGACGACATGCTGGCCCGCTTGCGTGAGACGTACCCCCACTGCGAGTGGTCAAAGGACAAGCTGTACGAAATTCCACTTGACTTCTTTCCACGCATCGCCGGCTACACAGGACGCGGCGTCATCACCACCGCCACGTATGCAGCGCGAAAGTATGGCGTGGGCTCTGCCATGGGGTTGATGAAGGCCGCCAAGCTCTGCCCAGACGCCATCCTGCTGCCCGTGGACTTTGACCAATACCGCCATTACTCGCAGCGCTTCAAATCCATCATCACCGACATTGCGCCATTGATGGAAAACCGTGGCGTGGACGAGGTGTACATCGACTTCACCCATGTGCCCGGCGGGCAACGGGAAGGTGGGCGCGTGTTGGCGCGACTCATTCAAAAAGCCATCTTTGACGATACGGGACTCACCTGCTCGGTGGGCGTAGCGCCCAACAAACTGTTGGCCAAGATGGCGAGTGAGTTCAACAAACCCAATGGTATTTCGGTCGTACACCCCGAAAACTTGGAAACCCTGATTTGGCCACTGCCCTGTCGCAAGATCAATGGCATCGGCCCCAAGGCTGAAGCCAAACTGGCCACGCACCACATTCACACCATTGGCGAACTGGCCCAGCGCGAACGCGTTTGGCTGATGCAGCACTTTGGCAAAAGCTATGGCGCGTGGCTGCACGATGCCGCTCACGGCAAAGACGACCGACCCATTGAGACCGCGAGTGAGCCCGTCAGCATCAGCCGAGAAACAACTTTTGAGCAAGACCTCCACGCCGTGCGTGACCGCGAGGCGCTGAGCGTCATCTTCACCCAGCTGTGCGAGCAAGTCGCCGCCGACTTACTGCGAAAAGGTTATGTGGGTAAAACGATTGGCATCAAGCTGCGCTACGACAACTTTCAAAGTGTCACGCGCGACCAAACACTTGGCACTTATGCCAACCAAGCCCACGCCATTCGCTCAGCAGCGGGCCAATGCCTCAAGCGCGTGGACCTGTCAAGGCGCTTGCGTTTGCTAGGCGTGCGCGTGGGCTCGCTGATGAAGCTGGAAGACTGGCAAGCACAAAGCTTGAGGGCTGATGAAGCGCCCAGTCAACCCTACACAGAATCCTTGTTTGGGGATGAATTACATCAAAAGTGATCAACGCAAAGCACAGGCGAAAATAACAAAATCAACAACGCAGGGTTTTGCAAAATGTGTGTTTTCAAACGAACGCTATTTGGGCTTCTTGCCAGCGCATTGTTTTTCTCAAGCTCTGCCAACGCTGCTTGTTTGGGCGACCAAAACACCACGTCAAAGGTCTTCACCTTTGACGTGGTGCCTCAGCTTACCGCCGCAAAGATTTACACCACATGGTCGCCACTGCTTCAACGCGTGGGCCAAGACGCTGGTTTGTGTTTCGAGTTGCGTGTAGCTGCCACCATTCCTGAGTTTGAGCAAAAGTTGCTCAAGGGTGAACCTGAGTTTGTATTTCTCAACCCCTACCATGCCGTGCTGGCCAATCAAAAGAAAAAATACCAGCCATTGCTGGCTGACAGCGAGGATTTGCTAACCGGCATCTTGGTCGTGCGAGCAGACAGCTCCATCAAAAGCTTGGATGATTTGAAGGGCAAGAACGTTTCGTTTCCAGCGCCCAACTCATTTGCAGCCTCTTTGCTGATTCGCGCTGAATTGGCCAAAAAGAAAATTGACATCAACCCCATGTTCGTCAAAACCCACAGCAATGTGTATCGCTCCGTCATTGGCAAAGACGCCGTCGCGGGCGGCGGTGTGAACAACACCCTGGACAACGAAGCCCCCGAAGTTCGCCAACAGCTTCGGGTGCTTTACGAAACGCCCGCTTTCACGCCGCATCCCGTGGCTACACACCCCTCCGTCTCCGCTGCTGTTCGCGAACGCTTCCTCAAAGCCATGTTCAAGTTGACGCAAGATGAAGAAGGTCGAAAGTTGCTTGAAGGGATCAATCTCAACAGACCCCAAGCAGTGATTTATGCCAAACATTACAAGCCTCTAGAGTCCTTACAGCTTGAAAAATTTTTGGTCTTAACGGGACCATGAAATGTCAGTTCGACGGAGCTACTCCCAGTGGAAAAGCGTCAAGCCAGCCATCTTCATAGGACTGGCCTTGGCATTACTGCAAATTGGCTCGGGTGTTGCCGCCTATTACCAATCCAAAAGCTTGTTGTGGGAAGGTAAGTACCAAACATCGCAAAACTTGTCGCACGGTTTAGTGGTGGCCGTGGCAGACCAAATGGTGCTCAAAGACTACGCCTCTGTCGAGTCCCGTATTTTGCAAACCATGTCCAACGCCGAAGTGGCTTCGGTCATGTTGACCGACACAACGGGCAAGGTGCTGTCAGCCCTCAAGCGTGCGCCAGGCCAAGAGCCGCGCTTGATGTTTGACACCCAATGGATCGCCACACCGCTGACCAATCAAGCTGTTTTGCAATCCCGCGACCAAGACTTCATCACCACTTGGGTGAAGATAAGTTTGGGCTCTGATCTGGGCTGGGTGCGGCTGCAGACCTACAACGAACTCGACAGTGCCGACCTAGGTAGCTTGCGTCAGCAAAACTTGTTGCTGTCGGTTTTATCGGTCCTGTCTGGCATCGTCATCTTGGGCGTGTTTTTGTGGCGCACTTACTTTACTGTGGTCAAGCGAGAGCACATGTTTGAAGTCAAGCTAGATGAAGCAACGAAACGCCTGGTTCAATCAGAGAAGCTGGCCTCATTGGGGGAACTTGCTGCTGGCGTCGCGCACGAAATCAACAACCCTGTGGGTTATGTGTCTTCAAACCTGACTACTTTGAAAAAATACTTAAGTGTTTACGAAAAGGTGCTGGACTCGCCCGGGGCTGATAGCGAAGACATGATGACGCTCAAGAAGAAGCTCAATTACGCATTCATTCGAGATGACGTACAAAACTTGATCAATGAAACACAAGTAGGCGTGAACCGAGTAAAAACCATCATCCAAGACTTGAAAGACTACGCGCGCACCAACGCCGCCACACACTACGTGGCGTCTGACATTCAAGTGGGATTGAAATCCACACTCAACATTGCGCGTATTGAACTGAAAAACCGCTCTGATGTGCGCATGGAGCTGGGCAAGTTGCCCTTGGTCGAGTGTGCCCCTTCTCAAATTGACCAAGTATTTTTGAACCTCATCGTCAATGCCGCCCAGGCCATGCCTGAAGGCAAGATGGGCATGATTGACATTCGCACCGATTGCAATGACCAGCAGGTGTGGGTTGAGGTCAAAGACAACGGTCCTGGTATCCCACCCGAAGTTTTGAAGAAAATCTTCGACCCATTTTTCACCACCAAAGACCCAGGCACTGGAACAGGCCTTGGCCTGTCGGTGTCGCAAAACATCATTCAGCAACATGGCGGTACGCTGACGGTAGACAGCACAGTCGGCGTAGGCACTACCTTCAAAATCACACTTCCCATCAAGCGCCCTGCGGCCAAAGGATAACGATGAGCGACACCCTAGATGCATTTGATGCCAGCCATTACAAAGTGCTGTGCGTGGACGACGAGCCCAATATTTTGTCGGCACTGCGCCGCATGTTGTCGCTCGAAGGATTTGAGGTGCTCACCGCTGAAAACGGTGCTCAGGCCTTAGACATGCTGGCACGCGGATCGGTGAGTGTCATCATTTCTGACATGCAAATGCCGGGCATGAACGGCACAGAGTTACTCGAAAAAATTCGCCAACAATGGCCGCAAACCATGCGCCTGTTGCTGACTGGAGCTTCGGATGTGTCTGGCGCGATTGATGCCATCAACCAAGGAGCAATTTACCGTTACATCGCAAAACCTTGGAACGACGAGGAGCTGCTGAGCACCATAAAATCGTCCATTGTCTATGGCACATTGGTGAATGAGCATGATCGACTGCAAGCACTGACTGATGCTCAAAAAGAGTCCCTCAATGAGATGGTGGACACCTTAGAGTCGCGCGTGAAAGACCGCACCAAAGATTTGCGAGCTGCCTATGTCGCTTCGATCAAATCATTCTCGAACCTTTTGGAGTTACGCCGCCCAGACTTGCTACCGCATTCTCGTCGCGTGGCCACTTTGTCTATGAAAATGGCCAAACTCGCAGGGTTGGAAGAAGATCATTGCCAATCCATCTTCATTGCAGGCTTGCTACATGACATCGGCAAGATTGGCTTGAGTGACCGAGTTTTGAACACCAAGTTCATCGAGCTGCCCCTTGCTGATGCGAAGATTTACCGCACCCACACCGCGATGGGCGAAACCACATTGAGCGCGTTGCCAGACATGAAAGAGGCGGCTGCCATCATTCGCTCACACCATGAGTATTTCAATGGCACTGGTTTTCCAGATGGACTGAAGGGCGAAGACATTCCAATTGGAGCCAGGATTGTGGCCATTGTGGAAGCCTTTGAAGAGTTGCAATCGGGCGATTACGCCAAAATGCAAAGCACCCCTGCAGAGGCTGTCCGTGTCATCACCAGTAATCGTGGCATTTTGTTTTGCCCTGCAATGGCTGACCTTTTTGTCAAAGCGCTTCGCGGGGCTTGAGTTGACAGCGATTCTTGGCCAAGCTCATTGGCGTGCGGTTCGTACATTAGATGGCAAGGCTTGCGGGTGGCTAGTGCGCCAAGGATTGATGTCCAGCCCACCGCGACGCGTGTAACGCGCGTACACCTCTAGGCGCAGCGGTTTGCAACGTCGCGTGATGTCCATGAAGATGCGCTCCACGCATTGCTCGTGAAACTCGTTATGGTTTCTGAAACTCACGATGTAGCGCAGCAAACCCGCTTGGTCAATTTGCGGGCCGGTGTAGCTGATGCGCACACTGCCCCAATCTGGCTGGCCTGTCACCAAACAATTGCTTTTGAGCAAATTACTGGTCAAGGTTTCAGTCGTTGGAGCCTCGTTGAACTGGGCCGTGAGTAACTCGGGATTGGGTTCGTATTGATCGCACTCCAAATCCAAACGGTCCAAGCTCAGGCCGTCCAGCTCATGCACGGGTTCGCGGTCAAAGTTTTCGGGCAACACCAGTTGCACACCCAAGCTGGCTTTGACGGGCTCGCCATACCAAATGCCAGCACTCAGGTCTTGGCGCAAGCGGGCTTGTAACTCAGAGATGTCATCAATGCGCGTGTTGTTGAAACTGTTCAAGTACAGCTTGAATGATTTGCTTTCGATGATGTGCGTCGACTCAGCTGGCACGGTGATGCGCGCCAGCGCCACCTGCGGTTTACCGCGCATGTTGAGCCAGCTCAGCTCATACGCCGTCCACAAATCAGCGCCAAAAAATGGGGGCTGTGCAGGAACACCAATTTCATCGCGCTTGGCTTGACGAGGAATCGGGAACAACAAAGAGGCGTCGTAATGGTCCACATACGACGACGTTTTACCCAGCTGGGATTGTTCAGGGGTGTTCATTGGTTCAAGCCTCTAATTTGCGGCGAAACACTTTGCGATCTGGCTCGGAAACAGCAGCATCAAACGCATAGCCTTCAAGGTTGAAGCCTTCCAAGCCCTTGGGTGTTTTGACCTGGTGGGTCACGGCGTAACGCGTCATCAAGCCGCGAGCGCGTTTGGCGTTGAAGCTGATGATTTTGTATTTGCCGCCTTTGTAATCTTCAAACACGCACTCAATCACGCGAGCCTTCAAGGCTTTGCGGTCTACAGACTTGAAATACTCTTGCGAAGCGAGGTTGACGATGGTGGGCTCTTGCTCAGCACTCAGGCGCTCGTTCAAATAGTTGGCGATATGCGCGCCCCAAAATTTATACAGATTGCTGCCTTTGTCGTTGGCCAACGCCGTTCCCATTTCTAAGCGATACGGCAGCATCCAATCGAGGGGGCGCAGCACGCCGTAAAGGCCGCTCAAAATGGCTACATGCGATTGAGCCCAGTCCAAGTCCTTGGGCTTCAAGGTTTTGGCGTCCAGGCCTTCGTAGACATCGCCGTTGAAAGCCAGCACGGCTTGCTTGGCATTTTTGGCAGTGAACTTTGGGCTCCAAGCTTGGTAACGCGCCACATTCAGGCTGGCAAGTGCATCACTCAGGTCCATCAAACTGGCGATCTCTTGCGGTGATTTGTCTTGCAAGATGTCAATCAACTCAGCCGACTGCTTCTTAAATAAGGGCTGCGTGTGGGGCACATCACCTGCGGGGGTGTCGTAGTCAAGGGCTTTGGCGGGGGAGAGTAAGAACAACATCTTTGACAGTGGCCTTTGCAAGGAAGCCTGAATTATCGGGGGATGCAAGGTCATCCCCTAGGTAAAATGTACCTTTTAGCCTTCTGGCCCAACGGCTGCCCCTTGCTGCCGTTTTTCTTTTTGTCCAAAGCCCGCCCCATGAGCAACACGCCCGCCCTTCCCCTCGAGCAACCCGGCCTTGAGCGCCTGTCCAAATCGTTCGAGCCCGCCGCCCTTGAAGCCCATTGGGGCCCCGAGTGGGAAAAACGCGGCTACGGCGTGGCCGGCTTCCGTGGCACAGGCACTCCTGCTAATGACGCACCTGCCTTCGCGATTCAGCTGCCACCCCCCAACGTGACCGGCACGCTGCACATGGGTCACGCGTTCAACCAGACCATCATGGACAGTTTGACGCGCTACCACCGCATGTCTGGGTTCAACACTGCTTGGATTCCGGGCACCGACCACGCGGGCATCGCCACGCAAATCGTGGTGGAGCGCCAGTTGCAAGCCAAAGGCATCAGCCGCCTCGACATGGGCCCCACGCCCGCCGAAGCCCGCAAGAACTTTGTGAGCAAGGTGTGGGAGTGGAAAGAAGAATCGGGCAGCACCATCACCAGCCAAATGCGCCGCATGGGCGACAGCGTGGACTGGAGCCGCGAATACTTCACGATGGACCCCAAGCTGTCCAAAACCGTGACCGAAACCTTTGTGCAGCTGTATGAGCAAGGCCTGATTTACCGTGGCAAGCGCTTGGTGAACTGGGACCCGGTGCTGATGAGCGCGGTGTCTGACCTCGAAGTCGAGAGCGAGGAAGAAGACGGCTCGATGTGGCACATCCGCTACGACCTGGCCGATGGTTCTGGCAGCGTGACCGTGGCCACCACCCGCCCCGAGACCCTGCTGGGCGACGTGGCCGTGATGGTGCACCCTGAAGACGAGCGCTACAGCGCCCTGATCGGCAAGCAAGTCAATCTCCCTTTGTGCGGCCGCACCATCCCTGTGATTGCTGACGACTACGTGGACAAGGACTTCGGCACAGGTGTGGTCAAGGTCACGCCCGCGCATGACACCAACGACTACGCCGTAGGCCAACGCCACAAGCTGGACATGATTTGTGTGCTCAACCTCGACGCGTCCATCAACACCAACGCCCCAGAAAAATACCGAGGCCTAGACCGCTTCGTAGCCCGCAAGGCCGTGGTGGCCGACCTAGAAGCCGCAGGCCATTTGGTCGAAGTGAAAAAGCACAAACTCATGGTGCCACGCTGCGCACGCACGGGCCAAGTGATTGAGCCCATGTTGACCGATCAATGGTTTGTCGCCATGAACCAAGTCGGTAAAGGTGAAGCCACAAGCAAGAGCATTGCGCAAAAAGCCATCGATGCTGTGCAATCTGGCGAAGTGAGCTTTGTGCCCGAGAACTGGGTGAACACCTACAACCAGTGGATGAACAACATCCAAGACTGGTGTATCTCTCGCCAGCTCTGGTGGGGCCACCAAATTCCGGCTTGGTATGACGAAGATGGCAAGGTGTATGTGGCACGCGATGAAGCTGAGGCTCAGGCTAAGGTTCCTGGCAAAACACTCAAGCGTGATGAAGACGTACTGGACACTTGGTATTCATCGGCCCTCGTACCTTTCAGCACCATGGGTTGGCCTGAGAAAACGCCAGACTACGATTTGTACTTGCCAAGCAGCGTACTCGTCACCGGCTACGACATCATCTTCTTCTGGGTCGCTCGGATGATCATGATGACGACCCACTTCACGGGTCGCGTGCCTTTCAAGCATGTGTATATCCACGGTTTGGTGTTGGACGCACAAGGCAAAAAGATGAGCAAATCAGAGGGCAACGTTCTTGACCCTGTGGATTTGATTGACGGCATCACCTTAGAGCCTTTGCTCGACAAGCGCACCCAAGGTTTGCGCAAACCTGAAACTGCACCCAAGGTGCGCAAACAAACTGAAAAAGAGTTTCCAGAAGGCATTCCTGCCTACGGCGCGGATGCGCTGCGCTTTACCTTTGCCGCTCTTGCATCATTGGGTCGCAGCATCAACTTCGACAGCAAGCGGTGCGAGGGCTACCGTAACTTCTGTAACAAAGTTTGGAACGCTTCACGCTTTGTGCTGATGAACTGCGAAGGCCAAGACTGCGGCTTGAAAGAGCACACCAAGGCCGAGTGCGTGGTCGGTGGCCCCGCCCATGGCTATTTGAAGTTCAGCCAAGCCGACCGCTGGATTGTGTCTAAGCTACAGCGCGTGGAAGCCGAAGTGGCCAAGGGCTTCGCAGAGTACCGCCTCGACAACGTGGCCAACACAATTTACGACTTTGTGTGGAATGAGTTCTGCGATTGGTATTTGGAAATCGCCAAGGTGCAAATCAACACCGGTGACGATGCACAAAAACGTGCGACGCGCCGAACGTTGATTCGCACGCTAGAAACCATTCTGCGTTTGGCCCACCCCATCACCCCCTTCATCACCGAAGAGCTTTGGCAAACTGTTGCGGTGGTGGCCGGTCGCGTCAAAGCGGACGACAAAGCAGCGTCCATCAGCATTGCCGCTTACCCCGTGAGCCAACCTGAACGCATCGACGAACAAGCCGAGGCCCATGTGGCACGCGTGAAATTATTGGTGGATGCCTGTCGCAACTTACGCGGTGAGATGGGCGTGTCACCCGCCACGCGCATGCCTTTGTTTGCCTTGGCTGGCAGCGCCGAAGAGCATGCCTTTATGCAAGGCGTGGCCCCTGTGTTGCAAGCCTTGGCCAAACTCAGCGAAGTCAAAGTGTTTGACGACGAAGCCGCTTGGTCTTCTGCTGCTCAAGCCGCACCTGTGGCGGTGATTGGCGAGTTGCGTGTGTGCTTGTTCATCGAGGTAGACGTTGCAGCCGAGAAGATTCGCTTGGGGAAAGAAGTGGACCGCTTGCAAAACGAAATCACCAAGGCAGGCGCCAAGCTCAGCAACGAAGCCTTCGTGGCCAAAGCACCGCCTGCCGTGATTGACGAAGCCAAGAAGCGCGTGGCTGAGTTCACTGCCACCTTGAACAAGGTGCAAGCGCAGCTTGTCAAATTAAAGTCATAAAGCTTCCGTAAAATT
>CAJBHE010000001.1 GCA_903952885.1 uncultured Burkholderiales bacterium | reverse complement strand
TTGGCCTTCGCGGTGCGAGGTGGCTTCCATGCGCTTAGCCAGCGCGTTGGTCACGCTCACGCCCACGCCGTGCAAACCGCCAGAGAAGCTATATGCGCCGCCTGAGCCTTTGTCGAACTTGCCACCTGCGTGCAAACGGGTGAACACCAGTTCAATGACGGGGGCTTTTTCTTCGGGGTGCATGCCAAACGGAATGCCACGGCCATCGTCTTCGATGCTGACCGAGCCATCGCTGTGCAGCGTGACACTGATCTTCTTGCCGTGTCCAGCGAGGGCCTCGTCAGCTGCGTTGTCCAACACCTCTTGGATGATGTGCAGCGGGTTGTCGGTGCGGGTGTACATGCCCGGACGTTGCTTGACGGGTTCGAGTCCTTTGAGGACGCGAATCGAGCCTTCCGAGTACTGGGGCGGTGTAGTGGGTTGCTTGGTTGCCATGGGGCGGAATTGTAGTTAACCCCTGTGACAGCTACTTCATGCTGCATTGGTTAAAGTAAAGGATATGACCAATCAAAACAAAACACTGCCTATGTGGCAGGTGCTAGCCTGCGGGGCAGCCATCGTCACCATGTCTATGGGCGTGCGCCACGGCTTTGGCCTGTGGCTGCAACCCATCACCCAAGCCCAAGACTGGACCCGCGAAAACTTCGCCATGGCCATTGCCATTCAAAACCTGACTTGGGGTTTTACCGGCATTTTCTCGGGCATGTTGGCCGACCGTTTTGGTGCCTTTCGCGTGATCGTCGTCTGTGCGGTGATGTATTCGCTGGGGCTGATCGGCATGGCCTACTCAAACACGCCAGCTCTCTTCACCGCCACGGCGGGTGTGCTGATTGGCATCGCGCAAGCAGGCACGACCTACGCTGTGATTTACGGCGTGATTGGCCGCAATGTGAGCGCCGCCAAGCGCTCTTGGGCTATGGGTGTGGCTGCTGCGGCTGGCTCGTTTGGCCAATTTTTGATGGTGCCGACCGAGGGCTACCTCATCAGCACCTTTGGTTGGCAAGAAGCGCTGGTGTGGTTGGCCTTGTCGGTCATGCTCATTGTTCCCCTTGCCTACGGTTTGCGTGAGCCCGGCTTTGCGGGCGGTGCTGCACCGCAGCGCGACCAATCTATCCTGCATGCGCTCAGCGAGGCCATGAACTACCGCAGCTTTCAGCTGCTGATGGCAGGCTACTTTGTGTGCGGTTTTCAGGTGGTGTTCATTGGCGTGCACATGCCCAGCTACCTCAAAGACAATGGCTTGTCGCCTGAAGTCGCCAGCATTGCCTTGGCGCTCATTGGCTTGTTCAACGTGTTTGGCACTTACATTGCCGGCAGCTTGGGCCAGCGCATGGCCAAGCGCAAAATTTTGTCGTTCATCTATTTCTCGCGCTCCATCGCCATCGTGCTGTTTTTGCTCGCGCCACTCACGCCGATGAGTGTGTACATCTTCTCTAGCGTGATGGGTTTGTTGTGGCTCTCCACCGTTCCCCCCACCAATGCGGTGGTAGCGCAGATTTTTGGCGTGGCGCACATGTCGATGCTGGCTGGTTTTGTTTTCTTCAGCCACCAAATTGGGAGCTTCATGGGCGTTTGGTTGGGCGGCTACTTGTATGACAAGACAGGAAGCTACGACATTGTTTGGTACATCTCGATTGCGCTCGGCGTGTTTGCAGCTCTGGTGAACTTGCCTGTGAAAGAAAGCGCCATTGAACGCACATCAACTGCAGCAGCAGCTTGAGTTTCGGAATGAGCCTGTTTTCTCGCCCATGGATTAGTCAAGCCTTGATTGGCTTGGTGTGCCTCAGTCTGCTGCTAGGCGTGACGGCGATGTATTTGCAGCCAGAGTTTTTGCTAACTTTGTCAAATCAGGTTTGGGGATGTTTCTGATATGAGCGCACTGCTGCACGGGCAAGAGCCAACCTCCACTTGGGTAGCACGCTGGTCGCATCTTTTGCCTTCGGGCTGCAGCGTGCTGGACTTGGCCTGCGGACACGGCCGCCACATGCGCCACTTTTCGGTGCTTGGCCATCCTGTCACGGGCGTGGACCGCAACGCAGACGCCATCACGGCCGTCAGACCCTTGGGTGAAGCCATCTGTGCCGATATTGAAAACGGGACTTGGCCGCTTGACGGCCGCACATTTGGCGGCGTAGTCATCACAAATTATCTGTGGCGCCCGCTGTGGCCAGACATCTTGAACACCCTTGGCTCCAACGGCGTGTTGATTTACGAAACCTTCACTGCGGGCAATGAAAGCGTGGGCAAACCCTCGCGCCCAGACTTTTTGCTGCACCCTGCCGAATTGCTCCGCATGTGCCAAAACC